>CAZJFY010000011.1:0-13867 GCA_964545225.1 uncultured bacterium
GCAATAAAAGCTCGCTATGGTATGGTTCTTGTAACTGGTCCCACAGGTTCTGGTAAAACGACAACTCTTTACTCTTCACTGCTGACAATTAATAAACCTGAAGTAAACATCATGACTGTTGAGGATCCTGTTGAATACAACCTTTATGGTATTAATCAAGTTCAGGTAAAACCTGAAATTGGATTGACTTTTGCAAAAGTATTAAGGTCTTTCCTGAGGCAGGACCCTGATATTATTATGGTGGGGGAAATAAGGGATACAGAAACAGCAGAAATCGGAATCGAGTCTGCATTAACCGGTCACCTTGTTCTCTCAACGCTTCATACGAATGACGCTCCAAGTACGGTAACGAGATTGCTTGACATGGGAATAGAACCTTTTTTAGTTGCATCGTCTATCCTTCTTGTTATAGCTCAAAGACTTGCAAGGACAATCTGTCCACACTGTAAAGAGGAATATAAATATCCTGTGGAAGTTTTGGAAGAAGTAGGTTTTTCAAGAGATGAAGCTGAGAATTTGAAAACTTATAAGGGTAAAGGTTGTGAATATTGTGACTATACTGGTTATAAGGGGAGAGTTGGTTTGTATGAAGTCATGGAGGTGACGCCTACTATAAAGGATGCGATATTGAAGGAGAAGACAAGTGAAGAAATAAGGAAAATTTCCATATCTCAAGGCATGAGAACTCTGAGAGAGCTTGGTAAGATAAAAATTGCAAAAGGTGTGACAACTCCAGAAGAGGTTTTAAGAGTAACGAGAGAATATTGATGAAAGGACTTGCTGGAAAGAGGAAGCTTCTAAGAATATTTATAGACAATCAGGATAAGTTTAAAAATGAACCTCTTTGGGAATTTATATTGAAGTCGGCAAGGGAGTTTGGTCTTGCTGGTGCTACTGTTTTTAAAGGAATTGCCGGTGTTGGAAGCCATTCTGAATTTAGAACTTTCAATGTATGGAGGTTGAGACAGGAGCTTCCTGTTATCATAGAGATTATAGATAGAGAGGAGAAGATTGAGGAGTTTTTGGAGTTCCTTGACTCTATAATTGATGAAGGGTTAATAACTTTACAGGATGTTGAAGTAATACTATACAGGCATAGGTGAGATATGTTTTTAGGTACAGTTGAGCTAGGGAAAATACCAAGAGTTGTTCTTGCTCTATCGGATGAAAATCTAAAGGAGAACCTCTTTAAAGCACGGGATTTGAAAGTTGATCTTATTGAAGCAAGGGTAGATCTGTTTTCAAGTTTGGATGAAAGCTACATAAGAAGCTTTTTGGATACTGTTGCAGAATTCGGATTCTATTCCATTTTAACTGTAAGACCTGAATGGGAAGGAGGAAACTTTAAAAGTGATGAGGAGGAAAGGTTAGATTTGATTGCTAAGTTTTGCAATCATCCTGCTGTTGCTGCTGTTGACATTGAACTTAAGGCCAAGGAGATAAGGAAAAGGGCCATTTCACTTTCGAAGCTTATTGATAAAAAAGTCATTATTTCCTATCATGATTTTGAAGCAACTCCCCAGAACGAAGATATATTGAAGTTCGTCAATGAAATGAAATCCTTGGGTGCAGATGTATTAAAGTTTGCTTTTACTCCAAGGTCAGAAGATGATGTCAAGAGAGTATGTTGCCTTTTTGGTTCTATCGATTTTCCCAAGGTTTTCATGTTGATGGGAGAAATGGGGAAGCCAACAAGGGTTTTTGGTTTTTCTTTTGGATCTTTATTGACGTACACGTTTTTAGGTAAGGCTGTTGCTCCCGGTCAGATAGAAGCTGAGAGGTTAATAAGTTTATTGGGTGAGTTCTACTTGGAATATAGAAAAGAGAAGATTAAATTTGTATAATGCCAACCATGCAGAAAAGCTATTTTTTTACCATAAACAGTTTAGGGATAACTGCGTTTCTACTGTATACCTTATCTACTTTTCATTACCTATTACTGTTGATTAAAAACAAGGATAAGGTCGGAAAAGTTGGTTTATATTCTGCAAGAATAGGATTTCTCATCAATCTCGTTTTTCTCTTAGGTATATTAATTAGCCAGGGTTCATCAGTTCTCTTTACAATGAAGGGTGTGTTTTCTCTTTTTTCCATTTCAACTGTTTCCATTTTCCTTTACTTTTCAACAAAGCATAAAATTCCAGTAGTTGGACCTTTTATGATGCCGTGGGCTTCACTTTTTATGGGTATAGCAGCTTTTTCTTCAGGAATTCCAAAAGCATCTTTTCCAGTTGGCTTTGCAGGAACTATCCACATACTTTCAGCTTTTGTTGCCTATGCATCTTTTATCTTTTCAGCTTTAACATCCATTGTTTATTTAATTCTGGAATTTCAGCTTAAAAGAAAAAGGGTATCAATTTTCTATCACAGAATACCATCTCTTCCGTTGATGGAAGATATAGTCTATAAATCGATAGCAATTGGCTTTACATTTATAACCATTTCGATGTTTGCAGGAGCTGTTTGGTCTCAAAAGCTGTTTGGCTCTTACTGGTCGTGGCACCCGAAGCAGGTTGCAACGTTAATTTCCTGGTTCATTTATGCTTCTATACTGCACCTTTACGTTACAGGAAAGTGGAAAGGAAAAAGAATTTGCTATCTTTCTTTGATCGGTGTGTTCCTTTTAGCTATAGATTTTGTCGGAGTTAACCTGATTTCAAAGGATGTTCACTCATTTTGAGAGGTGAGGATGGGAAATATAGGGATATATGTTTTAGGTCTGAGCCATAAAACAGCTCCAGTAGGTATTAGAGAGAAGTTTGCTTTTAAGAAGGAAGAGATTGAGAGCTCTTTACTTTCCTTGAATTCCCTTAAAAGCGTTGAGGAATGTATGATTCTCTCAACCTGCAACAGGGTTGAAATCTATTTTGTGTCAAGAGTAGAAAATCCTTTCCATGAAATTATGAAGTTTTTAGTCGATAAAAAGGATGCAAGCATGGAGGATATCTCAAAGTTCTTTTATAAGTTTGAGAACAGGGATGCAGTTAGGCACTCATTTAAAGTGGCTTCAAGTCTTGATTCCATGATTGTTGGTGAGCCTCAGATTGTGGGTCAGTTTAAAGATGCTTTTAATTCCTCGAAAGAGCTCGGAACTTCCGGAGCTGTTATTAACAGGTTGTGTGAGACAGCGTTAAAGGTTTCAAAAAGAGTCAGGACTGAAACTGGAATATCAAAGAACGCTGTTTCTATAAGCTTTGCAGCTGTTGAGCTTGCTAAGAAGATTTTCGGGAACTTGCATGGAAAAAGCGTTGCCATTATTGGTGCTGGTGAAATGGCAGAGCTTGCCGTTAAACACCTTGTTTCCAACGGAGTTTCAAAGGTGTTTGTTGTTAACAGGACCCTATCAAAAGCACAGGAATTAGCATCTGAGTTCGGAGGGGAGGCATTTCCCCTTAATGAGGTAGGCTCAGTTTTAAAAAGAGCTGATATAGTTATAAGCTCGACGGGTGCAAAAGGTTACGTTTTAACTCATGACAACTCAGTAGATTCCTTGTTAAGTAAGAGAAATCCCACTTTCCTTATAGATATAGCTGTCCCGAGGGATATTGATCCGGAACTATCAAAGATTGATAATGTATACCTGTATGACATAGATGATTTAAACAATGTAGTTCAGGCGAATATTGAGGAAAGGAAAAAGGCTGCAGTTGAAGCCGAAGCAATGATTGAAGGTTATGTTGAACGTTTTATGAAATGGATTAAGGAGCTTGAACTTGCTCCCTTAATAGCACAGCTAAAGCAGAGGGCTGAAGAGATAAGGAGAGAGGAGCTGGATAAGAGGTTGACGAAGCTGAACTTAACAGATTTTCAAAGAGAGGAGATTGAAAATACAGTAAGGATAATAATTAATAAAATACTTCATACACCAATTACTGCAGTGAAGGAAAAGGCACATCAGGAGGATAGAAGTTACTTGCAGACGTTTAAAGAGATTTTTGGTCTTGGGAAAGATTAGGAGGACAAGTGGAGATAAAGATTGGGACGAGAAAAAGTAAGCTCGCACTCTGGCAGTCTGAATGGGTGAAAAGCAAGATTGAAGCTGCATTCCCTGACGTTAAGGTTACGCTTGTTAAGATAGTAACCAAGGGTGATAAGATTCTTGACGTTCCCCTTGCAAGAATTGGAGATAAGGGACTTTTTACCAAGGAAATTGAAGATGCCATGTTGAAGGGAGAAGTTGATATAGCTGTGCATAGTCTTAAGGACGTTCCTTCTTTCCTTCCAGAGGGTTTGTCATTAATAGCGTTTTCGGACAGGGAAGATCCCAGGGATGCTTTTCTATCAAATGGCAGATATACTTTAGAAACCCTTCCAGAAGGTGCTGTTGTTGGAACGAGTTCTCTTAGAAGGAAAGCTCAATTGAAAATGTTCAGAAAGGATTTAAGAATAGAAGACCTTAGGGGAAATGTTGATACCAGAATAAGGAAACTTAAAGAGGGACAGTATGACGCAATAATTCTTGCTTCAGCGGGTGTAAAGAGGCTCGGATTTGAAAGGGAAATTGACGAGATAATTCCACCAGAGAAGATGATCCCTTCGGTTTCGCAGGGGATATTGGGTATTGAGGGAAGAGAGAAAGACAAGGAAATTATAGAAATTGTAAGAAAGGCTATAAATTCACAGGAATCTGAAATTGCAGCGGCAGTTGAAAGGGCTTTCCTTAGGACCGTTGAAGGAGGGTGTCAGGTTCCGCTTGGATGTTATGCTGAGGTAAATGGGAGGAAAATTCATGTAAGGGCTTTTATATCTGACCTTGAGGGAGAAATCTTTTATAAAGAGGAGGGAGTTTTTAAGTTTGATAACCTTGATGATGCTGAGAGAATAGGGGCTTCAATTGCTGAAAGGTTGCTTGCTTTAGGGGGAAAAGAGATACTTGAAGAGTTAATGAAATGCCAGTAAGGGTGTTTTTCTCAAAGGAGCTAAGTAAAAGTAGAAAGGAAAGGCTTTTTGAAGCCGGATTTGAACCTGTAGATATACCTTTGATAAGAACTGAACCTGTACATTTTGATAGAAGTTCCATTTTGAGGTTTTCTCCTGATTTCATACTACTCTCAAGTAGAAATGGAGTAAGGTACTTTTTCTCAGAAGTTCGTTTTGAGGATGTTTCAGGAGCAAGCTTTATTGCTGTTGGTTCATCAACGGCAGATGAATTAATAAAAGTTGGAGTGAAGCCTTTAGTTCCTGATAAGTTTAGTGGTGAAGGGTTGATTGATTTGTTAAGCAAGTTTGATTTAGAAGGAAAAAAATTTCTAATTGTAAGGCCAAAAGTTGCAAGGTCAATAGTCTCTGAATTTTTAAGAAGGAAAAAGGCAAGAGTTAAAGAGGTTATTGTATATCAAACTTTGTTCAATTCTTCAGTTAAGGAGGAATTGATAAAGGAACTTAAGAGAAGGTTTGATTTCTTTGTGTTTACAAGTCCTTCCACTTTTAGGTCTTACCTTGATCTATCAGGTGAACCTGGGAAAAGGCGTATCCAGGAAGCTAAAGTTATTCCCATTGGAGATGTAACAGCAAAAGCCATTGATGGAGAGGGGTTTAAAATCTGGAAAATTCCGGAAAAGTTTACTCTGGATGGTGTAATAGACATCTTATTAGAATGGAAATCCAAATGAGATATGGAATCTGCCCCTTCCCTGTCCAGGGATAGTTTTAAGTTTATACCCGTAATCTATTCTTAGAGGACCAACAGGTGTCATATACCTTATTCCAGTCCCAATTGATGAGTGCCAATCAGATAGGTTAAATTTAAATTCAGAAGCTTTCTCAAAAACTTCGCCTGAATCATAGAAAACAGCAATTTGGAAATTCTTTTTGATAGGAGTTCTTAGTTCTATATTGAAAAGTCCATAGCAATTTCCACCTATATAATTTCCTTTCTCATCTTTTGGGGATATTGTTCCAAATTTGTATCCCCTAACGCTTTCGGCTCCTCCGAGGAAAAACCTATCTTGAAGGGGAATCTCCTTATTTGTAAATGGTTCAATTGCCCCAAATCCAGCCCTTGTTGCTATCGTTAATCTTTTAAAAAGTGTTTTGACTACGTTAATTCTGGATTCAAATAGATAGTAATCGGTATTTCCTCCTAAAAGCCTTCCAGCATAAGCTCCCTTAACATACAGCATAAATCCATTTTTCGGGTTTGAACGACTATCTCTCATATCATAGGTCAAGTCAGCATATAATTCCCTTTTAAGGAAGTGTTTTTTCTCCTTAATTGATGTGTCCTTTATCTTTTCCCTTGAAATTTCTAAGCCAAAATTCTCGTAAATGTTCTCTCTTGAATCTCTTCTTAAATTAAACCTGTAAAGGGTTCTATCCGCTTTAAAGCTTTCATATATCTGTTCCTTTTTTACAATGCTATAACTTAGTTCATTTTTATAACTCATAAATCCTGGTTTAGAAATTCTGAACACAGCATCATAGCCTTCATTCTTTCTATAATTTCCAAAGAGAGAGTACTTCAATCCAAATCCTAATGGAGAATAGCTACTTACAATGCCATTGAGAACGTAACCTGAATCTGTTCCGTATCCGACAAAACCTTTAGTATGAAGCCTTGAACCTTCTTGAATGTTTATTAGGACATTAATTATATTTCCTGTTCTGAATTCGTTAATATTTACTGAGGAGAAAAGCCTTGAACTTGAAAGAATCAAGTATTGTTTCATGATAAGGTTCTCAGAATACGTTAATCCCGGTTTAAGAATTATGAAGCTCTTGATGTTTGATACTTTTGTTCTATCAAGGCCAGCAATAAGAACATAACCAAATTTGCATTTTTTACCCGATTGTATTTCAAATTCTCCATAAATCTCAACAAGATTTTCTTTCTCAGTCCTCCATTTTTCCTTAAATTGAACCTTAACATCGGTAAAACCTTTGTTTTTATAACAGGAGATAATATCATTTTTGGTTTTAGATATAGATTCTTTGCTGTAAATTGTTGGTAGCTTGATTAACTTGGAGCATCCAAGTGTATCTCCTACAAAAAATAGCCTTTTGAAAATAAATTTCTTTCCTTTATTCACTTTTATTTCTAAAGTATTTCCATTGATTGTATAGTGAATTTGAACATTTTGATATCCAAGTTTTTTGAATCTCAATTTTAAAGTTAGCAGAAATTCTTCAATTTTCTTTGCTGAGAATGGTTTGTTTTGAATTTGTTTTAGAAGATTCTCTTCATTTTTTTTAAGTTTAAAGTTTACTTTTACCTTATTTATCTTAACGAACTTTCCTTTCTTAAGTCTAAAGAGAATCGTTACTTTTCCAGGTGAACTTTCAAAGGTTGCAACTGTGACTTTTGCTTCAGGATAACCTGTGTTTTTCAGAAAGCTTTCAATTTGCTTTCTTGAGTTTTCTATTTCAAACTCATCAACTGCTTTTGATTTCTTAAATGTGACGTATTTTAGTAAATCTTTTTCGTTTATACCTCTACAATTTTCAAATTTAATCTGATAAAGCTTACCTTCTTTTACTTTTATTAAAAGATCTACAGGTTTTACATTAGTTAATCTTAACTTCTTGAAGAAAGCTTCTATCCCATAGTTTGATCGTTCCTCTTCCTTAATTTGAATAAATTCAAAGCGAATGTCTATATTATAGAATCCCCTTTCTACGAAGTGATTCTTTACAACATCAAGTTCACTTTTGAGCTTTCCTGCATCTATCCTCTCATTTTCTGTAAGGGAAATGCTTTTCTTAATGAAATTGCAAACCTCTTCCCTTGAACAGCTGACCATTAGTTTTCTGAGTACGTAGAGTGGTCCTTTTTCAATCTTGAAATTTATTGAATAACCATGTATGGATGGTTTAATTTCTGTTTCAACCTTTGCCTCTCTGTAGCCCATGTTTTTAAGTTTAAACTCAAGTATGTACTTTGCGCTTTTAATCATTGATTTTGAAAATCTCTGATTAAGGAGAAGCAGTTTTATCGATTCAGCAGATTTTTCACTAAACGTATCAGGAAGTCCTTCAAAAGTAACCTTTCTGATAGTAGAGTATCCTACTACCTGTATGGTCTCATTTTCTCGAAATGCTTCAAATCCCAGAAGTTTCAGTAAGTGAAGGGTTATTTCAGTGCAATTTCCAATTTCACAGATAGCTTTCTTTTGTGTTTCTATCTGTTTAAGTAAGGCATTTTTAGTACTTGTTTTTATTTCAAAGGAGAAAGCAGCAAGGGGAATAATTAGAAAAGCACAGATCAAGTTTAGAACCTTTCTCATGATATTCCTTTTATGTATGTGATGTTATTATAGTTTACCTCTTTAACCTTTCCTTCTGATTTTAGAATTTGTATTACTTTTTTGAGTTCTTCATCAAGTATACCAAGAGCAGATGATATCTCTTCCTCTGGACATGGTCTTCTTAAAACAAGCGCGTAAATTTCCTTTTTAAGGTCGCTAATAGGGATTTTTCTTCTTTTTGATTTTGATCTTGCAATAATTTCGGTTCTTGGGAATCCGACGTAGTCAGCAATCTCTTCAAGCTTTTGAAGGGGAAGCCCTTTAACCTTATAAGCCGGAGGTCTTGCAACTGTATTAATCTGCCATTTATCAGGGTTTAATTCGTGGATCACCTTTCCAAGTTTCTCAAGTTCACTGTAACTATCATTTACGCCTTTCACGAACAGTGTTTCAATCCAGATTTTCCCTTTTGTCCTCCCTCTTAAACTTTTAATTCCGTTAAGGATAGTGTTTACGGTTACACCCTTTGCAGGTCTGTTAAGTTTCTCTAAAGTTGATTGATTTACTGTGTCAAGAGATGGCAGTATGAGATCTATTCTCTCAACATCTTTGAGAACATCTTCCCTGTGAAGTAAGCTTGAATTCGTAAGGAGTGCAATAGGTACTTCATAGTTTTCCTTTATGAAATCAACCAGTTTCCCGAGTTTTGAGAAGAGCGTTGGTTCTCCGTATCCAGAAAACGTTACGAAATCTATGGGAGGATTCTGTGATAGGAAGCTCTTAAGCTCAGATTTTACTTCCTCAAGAGGGACGTATTCCATCCTTTTCAGGGTTTTTAATGTTGTTTTTCCGACTTCACAGTAAAGGCAGTCCATGCTGCAAACTTTTGGTGGAACTAAATCTACCCCTAAGGAGAGGTTTAACCTTCTTGAAAAAACTGGACCAAAGATGTATTTCACAATTTCCTCCAAATATTTAATAAAATATCTTCAGTTATTTTATGAAACAGGGGTGAATGATGCCACAGGTTAGAGAGCAGTGGAGTACAAAGTTAGGGCTCATTTTTGCAATGGCTGGGAATGCTATAGGTCTGGGAAATTTCTTAAGGTTTCCAACACAAGCAGCACAAAATGGTGGCGGGACTTTCATGATTCCTTATATGATTTCAATGCTTGTTATTGCAATACCTTTAATGTGGACCGAATGGGCTATTGGGAGGTTTGGAGGAGCCAAAAAGCATGGAACCACTCCGGCCATATTTCCTATTCTTTGGAGAAACCCTCTTTCGAAGTACCTGGGTGTTTTAGGGTTATTTGTTCCCTTTATTGTTCTCTGTTACTACATATATATAGAGTCTTGGACGCTTGGATATGCTTTAAATTCCCTACTCGGAATCCTTCCTCATCCAGATCCTCATTTACCTCAGGATCAATTCTTAAGGCCATTTTCAGAATTTCTGTCTAATTACACTAAGCCATCTTTTTCCGCTTATACCTTTTTCTTGGTGACAGTTATTATCAATGCTTACATACTTTATAAAGGCATAAGTGGAGGTATTGAGAAGTTTGCAAAGTTTGCAATGCCGACGCTGTTCCTGCTTGCCATTGTGCTTATGATAAAAGTTGTTTTAATTGAAACTCCTAACGGTACAGCTATTCAAGGACTTGATTTTCTTTGGCATCCAGACTTTTCAAAGCTTTCAAGTCCTAAAGTTTGGCTTGCTGCCGCAGGTCAAGTTTTCTTTACACTGAGCCTCGGTTTCGGAGCGATAATAACCTATGCATCCTACATAAAAAAGGATGAAGATATCGTGGCTTCAGGACTTGCAGCAACTTCTCTTAATGAAATTGCTGAAGTTATTCTTGGAGGTTCCATAGCGATTCCTGCAGCCGTAGCATTCTTTGGAGTTGCAAATGCTGAATCAATAGCTAACAGCGGGGCTTTTAACCTCGCATTTGTTAGTCTTCCTGCTATTTTCTCTTCAATTCCTGGGGGAGATTTTTTTGGTTTTGTCTGGTTTTCTCTCCTGTTTTTCGCTGGAGCGACATCTTCAGTGGCCATTACTGTTCCAATAATAGCGTTTCTTGAGGACGAATTTAATTTAAGTAGAAGAGTTTCTGTTATTTCAACCATCATTTTTATGTTTTTAGTTGCTCAAGTTCCCATATTCTTTCCCAAAGCTCTTGATGAAATGGACTTTTGGGCTGGGACGTTTTTTGTTGTCCTGTTTGCTTTAATAGAAGTTATCATATTTTTCTGGGCTTTTGGAGGAGAGAGAGCTTGGGATGAAATTAACAGAGGAGGGCTCTTTAAAGTTCCCAGGTTTTTCTACTATATTATGAAGTACTTGACTCCTTTAGTTTTATCGTTAATCATTTTATCATGGTCTACATCGATTCTACCTGCTGTGATTTCTGAAAGGAATATTCAAATATGGATTGGAAGAGGTGTTCTTGTATTTATACTATTGATCTTAATGTTTATGGTTCATCTTTCTTCAAGGAGAAGAGAATGAAAGGAAGCACTTTGATTTTCATGGTTTTTTCATGGATGGTTGTTGTTTCATTTGCGGTTTTTTGCTTTACAGTTATATTTAGAGAAGGTAAGAGGAAAGTGGCAATTTTAAAGCCTAAGGAAGTTCCTTTAGAGGAAGAAGAAGTAACTTAGATGATTAGATTAAAAAGCTTAACTTTAAAAGGTTTTCTTTCCCATCTTTCCACTTCCTTGAATTTTCGTGATAGCTCTTATGTAATCATTGGGGATAATGCTTCAGGAAAAACAAGCATTTTGAGGGGAATTTTCTTTGCACTTTTTGGCATAGATGTTGTTATTGGGCGAAAGAACATTCAAAAGCTAATAAACAGGAGAACGAACAACCTCGAAGTTAGGCTGTCCTTTTTGCATAATGGTAAAGAGTATGAGATAAGAAGGACTTTAAGCGTCAAGGGAAGGTCTTTCGCAGAAATAAGTTGCAATGGAAAGAAAGAGGCCATTGGTGTAAGTAATGTAAACAGCGTAGTTGCAGATGAACTCAAAATTGACATGAATGTGTTTAAAAGTACAACTTATGTTCCTCAAGGGGAGTTGGTTTCATTTTTAGAGGGAGATCCTAAAGAGAGGAGAGAGATACTTAATAGGTTAATGGGGATAGATGTTATCAATGAAAAAGCAGAAATAGTGAAAGAATTCAAGAAAGAACTCAGTATTAGACTTAGTCACCTTGAAGGTGTTCTTGAAGGAAGGGATATGTTAAAAGAATCTGTCTTTAATCTCAGTAAGGAAAAGAAAGGCATTGAGGAAGAGATAAAACAGTTAAACGCTGAACTTATGGACCTTAATGAAATTTTGAATCAAAATGAGGAATTGGTCAAGGATTACGACTCAAGAGAAAAGGAGTTTTCAAATCTTAGTGAAAAGTTATCGGTTTATAAGGATCAGCTGATTAGCCTAAATAATGAAATAGAGAATCTGAAGGAGAGAATCAACGAGGTGGAATCACTCAAGAGGGAAATCCCATTGCTTAAAGAAAGCCTCAAGCAACTTCCAAAACTTAAGGAACTACAGGGAAAACTTTTAGCTGTTAGAGAGTTGAGACAAAAGGTGAAGCTTTTACAGGAAAAATTGAAATTCATAGAGGACAGGAAAAAGGAGCTATCCCTGAACATGCAGAGGATAAAAGTTCTTCAAGATGAGAGGGCAAATTTGGAGAAAGCTATTGATACCCTTAAAGAGCACCTTAAACGGGTGGCCTTAAAGGTTGAGAACCTTGAACAGTTAAAATCAAGGTACGATGAAGTTAAGTTCAATATAAAGAACGAATTTGACATTATCAAAGAAAAGAGTGAAAGGCTTGAGGGTTTGAAATTTGTTGATGTTAGCGAAATTTCAAACAGAAAGGAAAAAATTGGTGAGAGATTAAAGAACCTTCAAGATAAATTATCAAAGCTTGAGGCTCTCAAAAAACTTCAAGAAGAGAGAATTGAAAGGTTAGGTAATGAGAGTATTGATCAATGTCCACTCTGTGGTTCTCATCTTTCAGACCTTAAAAGGAGGGACTTGATTGAAAAGGCAGTTTTGAGCATTAAAGAGATTGAAGGGAAGATAAGGGATAAGTCGGAGGAAATCAGCAATGTAAAGTTGGAGCTTGAGAGGGTTGAAAAGGAATTGAAAGATGCGATTGTAAAGAAAACAGAGAGAGAAAGAATGGAAATTGATTTAAACAAGAGCAAAGAAAAGTTAAAGCTTCTTGAAGGCAAGCTTTCAGCCTTAAAGTTTGATCCAGTTGAATATGAATCCTTAAAAAAGGAAGCTGAAAGTTTAAATAAGAAGTTGTTGTCTTTGAAGGAAAAAGTTTCTTACGTCGTTTCTGAAATAGACAGTCTTGAAAGGATAAATGAGAGGATATCAAAAACTATAAGTGGGTTGTCCCAGTCGGAAGTTCTGAAGGAGATTTCAAGATTGAAAAGGAGAGAGGAAGACTTGATGGCAGAAATTAAGAAAGCAAAGCGGCAATGTGGTATTAGCGTTTCCTCACTAAATGAGCTTGAGAAAGTCATAATTGAACATGAAAAAGCAGTAATGAGACTTAATAAATTGGAAGGACAGCTTAATAATCTTGATAGCATGAAACGTTCCTTGAAGGGAAAAATTCAGGATTCAAAGTTGCTGAAGGACAAAATTGAGAAGATTAAGTTAAGGATTAAGGATATTAACTATAACAAAGAAAAACACGATGCCATAAAGAAAATTTACAGTAAAGTTAATCTGCAGGCAAAGACTTTGAGAGAAAAGATTGCGGAGTTATCGGGAAAGTTAAAACAGGTAGAAGCTCAAGTAAGAGAAACAGAAGCAATGTTGAAAGACCTTGAGAAAAAAGAGGAAATTTTGAAGAAAATAAAGTTCGTTTACGATTCTGTTTCCTTTATAGAAAAGGGATTTCATCCCCATAAAGGTTTTGCTTCAAAGATAAGAGAAGTTCTCATTCCAGAAATAACTTACTTTTGCAAGGTGTTTTTTGAGGAGTTTAATTTTGAATTTGGAGAGCTTAATATAAATGAGGATTTAACTGTTGAGTTTGGCATTCCTGGGTATGGAACAATGACTCTTGATCAACTATCGGGGGGTCAGAAAGTTGCATTTGCTCTTTCTTTAAGGTTTGCCATGGCAAGGAAATTTATGTCATCTCTTGATCTCCTTATGCTTGATGAACCTACGGTTCATCTTGATGCAGAGAGGAAGCAGGAGCTCGCAAATCCTTTAATGAAGTTAAAAGGGAAAATTCCCCAAATGATAGTAGTTACCCATGATCCGGAGTTGGAGATAGCTGGTGATAAAATTTTAAGAGTTAGAAAGGAGAATGGAGTATCAATAGTTGAAGAAACTTAAAGTATAAGGTGAGCGAAAGCTCACCTTAACGCCAGCACCAACCACCTCCTCTGCCAGCACCTCTACCTCTTCCGAACCAACCTCTTCCGGCTCCTCTGCCTCTTCCAAACCACCCTCTACCAGCGGGAACATCTGATCTGACAATGTTTGTGCTTCCACATTTTGGACACTTAATCATCCAACGAGGCTTTCCAAAGGGTTCTTCGAACTCATAGCCGCAGTCAAGGCATTTGAACTTCCTGGTCAGTTCCATGTTAGTACCTCCTAATTTAATTTTAATATTAAAATAAAACCTTTTA
>CAZJFY010000012.1:0-3443 GCA_964545225.1 uncultured bacterium
ATATCTTCAAACAGCATAACTAAAAACCCGATAAGCAGACTTCCCAAAACGTTTACTGAAAGCGTCCCATAAGGGAAGAAAGAACCGAAAATCCTTTGAACCCAGCCAGATATAATGAATCTCAGAACAGCACCTATAAATCCGCCAATCCCTATATAGAGAAATATCAACCTATTCCCACCTCTTTAATGAGCATGTCAGTTATAACCTCTATCGCTTTCTGCCTTGTCTGGTCAAAGTCTATATTCTCAATGATAGGATTCCCTTCTGCCTTCGCAGCCCGGTAAATATAGTCCTGAATCGTTCTAATTGCTTTGAAGTTTTTAAGGTACCTTTTGCTTGTTCTCTGAGTCAGCTTCTCCCTCGTTTTAAACCTTCCCTTATGGATATCCTCATCAAGTGTTGTCAGAATTATGTGTGCAACGTATGCCTTGCCATCCTTTATAAGTTTCTTGAAGGCTCCAGGTATAAGGTGAATCCCTTCAACTATTATGCTAACGTTTTCCTTTATCGCCCTTGATATAATTGCATTCACTCCTACTAAAACCTTTTCCGATTGATCAATAAACCCGTAAATTATCTTTTCCTTCTCAGGCATTGAACCAAATCTGTATATGTAGTTTCCAGCCTCATAACTTGAAACGTGAATTGAAGGAACAATCTCCTTTGATATCATCCGCCTCATTACTTCCCTGATAGAATCTGTTGAAGCCATTCTGTTTATATCAAGAATTGTTGTTAGCTCAGCTGCAAGCCTTGATTTTCCAACTCCCGTTGCCCCTGAAATCAGAACAATTATGGGCTTCCTTAGCTCTTTAGCTTTCCTCCACACAAGATATCTAAGAGCAACTTCTTCTCCATACTTCTCTCTAAGTATCCCGCTTACAATTTCCCTTATCTCCCTTCTCTTTACCCTAAACTTCCCCATAGAAACCAATCTGTCAGCAACCTCTCTTGCTATGTCAAATGCTTCTGCTGTCTCAAGCCCTGCTGACCTTATGGAGTTTGCAAGAATTCCCTTTGAGAATGGAATTGCTGTTTTCTGCTTATCCTCCTGAACGAATATCTCCTTCTTCTCAACAAACTTTCTGTAAACTTCAGCAACGTTCTTTCCAAATTCCTCTTTCAATATCCTGTAGACTTTCTCAACGAGCTTCCTTGAGGTTATCGTACCTTTAAAGCTCTTAGCAACCTCTTCAGCAACCGCATAAGCATCATCTACAGATATTCCAACTTTCATTAAGGACTTTACGAGAACGCCTCTTGAAAAAGGATACTTCTCGCCGCTACTGTCAATTACGTACTTTCTCTTTCTTCTTCTCTCCAACCCTGAAAGTCTCCTTAACAAACTTTAAATGTTCATTATAACTTTTGGAGAAGAAATGACCTCTCCTATCAGGTCTAACAACGAAGTACAGGAACTTCGTTTTCGCCGGGTACATTGCAGCAAGTATTGAATCCAGCCCGGGGTTGCATATAGGCCCCGGAGGAAGCCCCTTATTAACATACGTGTTGTAAGGAGATGAAATGCTTGTATCCCCTTCATGTAAAGAAAACTTGCTCCTCCTTTCAAGGTAGTAAGCATAATAAACAGTTGGGTCACACTGCAAAGGCATACCCCTAATTAACCTGTTATATATAACTGAAGCTACCAGCGGTTTCTCATCCTTTACCGATGTCTCCCTTTCAATAATGGAGGCAACTGTTAATATCTTCACCATATCAACCTTCCCCAAGGCTTTCCTAACATACCCATCCGTTTTGTAAGAGGAAAACAATGGAAGAACTTTCCTTTTAAAGTTTTCCACAATCTCCAGTACAACCCTTTCACAACTTGAACCCTCATCAAAAAGGTAGGTATCGGGGAAGAGGAACCCTTCAAGGGAAAACCCATTAAGTCCAAGACTTTTTATAAAATTCCTGTCAAAGGCAAGTTTCAAAAATTCCTCTTTCCTGCACAGGTGAGCATTATCAAGAATCAGAGCAACCTTAAAAACGTTTGCTCCTTCAGGTATCGTAACCGAAACGGGGCAGGAAGAACCTTTAGCAACAATTTTAATAACATCAATATCTGAATAGCTCCCCGAAAACCTGTAACAGCCAGACTTTAGATTGGAACCCTTTAGTCTCAGGTAGATGTAAGAGGAATAGAAGGAGTTCAATATCCCTTTTTTCTCCAGAAACCTTAAAACCTCTTTCGTTGATAAACCCTTTTCTACTCTTACATTAACTTCAACGTGATGCTTCTGTGTTAGGTTTTTGTAGAAAAAGGAAAGAACGAGAAGGACAAGAAGGAACAGAATAAAAAACAGCCTTTTCATTTCTTATCAATAACCCTCTTAACGTAAAGAAGCCTCTGAAAGGCCGTTATATTGGTCAAAATAGCAAGAAGCACCATGAACTCAAGAACATATCCGGAAACAAGAAGAACTAAAACGATAAAGAACCTTTCAGGCCTTTCAACTATTCCAACCCTGCACTCAATTCCCAGGGATTCGGCTTTTGCTCTTGCATAGCTTGTTGAAAAAGAACCCATTATTGTAAAGAGAGAGGCCATTACAAGCGCCGGTTGGTCATATCCCAAAAAACATATTGCAGCAATTGGGAAAAAGTCCCCATATCTGTCAAGAAATGAGTCAAGGAAAGCTCCAAATCTGCTTTCCTGACCATTTACCCTTGCAACAATCCCATCAAACATATCACAAAGACCAGAAAAAAAATAAGGGATAGAAGCAAAAGCAAGGTGGTCAAGCAATATTAAAACTCCTGAGATGAAAGAAAAAGCAAAGCCAAGAACTGTGATGGCATTCGGAGAGATACCAATGCTTTTTATCTTTTTAGCAAGCGGTTCTATTAAAGTTTGAACTTTTAACTTAACTTCTGCCGAACCTATCATCCAACCGCCTTTAAAATTGGTAAAGATATTTTACACTTTCAATTTACGCTGCTTTACTTTAAATTAAAATAAGGCAGCCTGAAGTTTTACAGAAAACCTTATGAGGAAGCTCCGCTTTAAGATAAATCTGCGTTGAAACTGAAAACTTTCAGGATAGATTATAAGCTATGGAACAAATCGTTAAAAGAGAACAATTATGAAAACCATTAAAGATGTACTTCAAATTCTCAAGAAACATGAACAAGAACTGAAGAGCAAGTATAAAGTTAGAAACATAAAAGTTTTTGGTTCTTATGCTGAGGGCAAACAGAAGCCAAATAGCGACCTTGACCTGATAGTATGCTTTGAGGAAACTCCCACTTTCTTTAAATTGATCGAACTTGAAAACTTCCTCAAAGAAATTCTTGGTATAGAAGTTGATTTGCTGACCGAGAAAAGCATAAGCCCTTTAATAAAACCTTACATCAAGGAACTTGTAGTACTGTGAAAGATGTGAAAATCCTTCTGAAACATATCCTAAGGGAATGCGAATTTTTAACACAAGAAT
>CAZJFY010000012.1:3543-13854 GCA_964545225.1 uncultured bacterium
GAATACCTGAACTGCGGTTGCAAGTGATTGAAATCCTTAATAGATAACCAATTCATTGAAACTGAAAACTTTCAGGATAGATTTTGAGCTATAACGCAGGAGAAGTTGAAAAACACTGGCAGAAAGTCTATCCTACCTGCTAAGCTACCACTTGGTGGGAGGAGATTACTAAAACAAAGTGCTAAGGAGAAAAATCATGGAAGAAAGACTTGGAAAGGAAGAGTTAACAGAGTTCATTGCAGTACTAATGGAGGATGAGGGGTTCAGCATCTACGAAGTTGAGACGGAAGAGGAATACAAACCGGATTTCCTCGCAGTTTACAAAGATGACGAACATGAATCTCAGGTTGCTGTCCAGGTTGAGGACTGCGATACTTTGAAAACAGAAGAGGCTGAAAAAAGAGCAAAGACAATTGCTGAACACTGCAGGAAATCAGGGGAAGGATATCTGTTTGTCGTACCCATTGGCTGTGAAGAGTTAGGAAGAGAGAAATTTGAAAGCTGGGGAATATCGGACGTTGCAGAATTTCTACCGATAGGACTTAAGTTTGAAGAGGAAACTGACGAAATAGTATGAAAGAAAGGTATAGGAGCTTCTCATCCTACCTTAAAGGTATTTTCAAGGAAAAGGTTTATAGAGTAACTGTAAACGCTGGTCTATCCTGCCCAAACAGATTGAAAGGGAAAGGGTGCATCTACTGTTATCTTGGCTCAAGTTACGATGTTGAGAAAGCAAAACAATCCATAAAAGAACAGATTAAAAACGGTATAGAAAGGGTAAAGAAAAGATATGGGGCAAATAAGTTCCTTGTTTACTTTCAAGCTTACACAAACACGTTTGCACCTCTTAATGCCCTCAAAGAAATTTACGATGAAGTTAAGCAGTTCGAAGATGTTGTTGGAATAATCATTGGAACGAGACCCGACTGCGTCCCCGATGATGTACTTGAACTGATAAACTCCTACACGAAAGATTACCTTGTTTGGATTGAGTACGGACTGGAAAGTTCTCACTTCAAGTCACTAAAGTGGATGGAGAGGGGGCATGGTGTTTCGGACTTTGTTGATGCCGTTATCAGAACAAGGAAATACAAAGACATAAACATCTGCTCTCATATTATACTGGGACTTCCAACCGAAGATGAGGAGGATATGCTTGAAACTGCAGATCTCCTCAGCGCATTAAAAATTGACGGCATCAAGATTCATCCCCTCCACATCATAAAAAATACAGAGCTTGAAAGGATTTACCTTGAAGAAAGGTTTAACGTCCTTAAACTTGAAGAATACGTTAGCCTTGTCACTAAATTCATTGAAAGGCTCCACCCAAAAACCATCATTCAGAGATTAACAGGAGAGGCACCGGAAGAACTCCTCATAGCTCCTTACTGGTGTAGCCATAGAGAAAAAAACAGGGTTATCCAGCTGATCAGAGATGAGCTTGAGAAGAGAAACACCTACCAGGGAGCAAAATGCAGGTTTAGATAACTTTAATCCTCTTTTCACCAATAACCTTTCCAACCACCTGAACCCACTTCACGCCACTTTCCTTCAGCCCATCAATAAGGGATTTCAGCTTTTCCTCCGGAACAGACATTAGCAAACCACCTGACGTTTGTGGGTCAAAAAGAAGCATCTTCAAATCCTCATCAACTGAGTCAGAAAAATCTATAACACCTGAAACGTACTCCATGTTATCATAGGTCGCAGCAGGAAGAAGTCCCATTGACGCAAACTCCTTTGAATCCTTAACAAACATGAAGCTCTCCAGATAAACTTCCGCTCCCACACTGCTGTGCCTAACCATCTCGTAGAGGTGGCCAAGGAAACCAAATCCTGTAACATCTGTACACGCATTTACACCAACCCTTACCATAACCTCAGACGCTACTCTGTTAAGCGTTTTCATCACATCTGTAGCTTCCCTGACAGCATCTTCTGATGCAAGGTCTGCTTTTATTGCTGTCGTCACAACCCCAATACCCAGAGGTTTTGTATAAACAAGAACATCACCAACCTTTGCCGTTGAGTTCCTGACAACCTTATCGGGAGAAACAATGCCAAAAACCGAAAGTCCATACTTTGTTTCAAGATCATCTACTGTATGCCCTCCTATGAGAGAAACACCAGCTTCCCTTAACTTGTCGGCTCCACCCTGCAGTATTTTCCCGAGGAAATCCATTGGAACGTTGCAGGAAGCAAACATCATAAGGTTCACAGCCGTAATGGGCTTGCCCCCCATCGCATAAACATCGCTAAGAGCATTAGCAACGGCTATCTGTCCATAATCGTAAGGATCATCAACCACAGGAGTTATGAAGTCTGCAGTTTGAACAATGGCAAGATTATCGCTTAGCCTGTAAACTCCTGCATCCTCTGATGTTCCAATGCCGGTTATCACATTTTCATCAACTGGTATGCTCAATCCCTTCAAAACCTCTTCAAGCCCGACCGGGCTTAACTTTGCGCCTCAGCCAGAAGCTCTCACAGTCGTTGTAAGCTTAAACCTTCTCATTCTATCCTCTGTGATAAGGGCTACCTCTGAGAATTTGCACCGCTCTATATATCTGTTCAAGGAGAACTATTCTTGCAATGTCATGCTGCAGAGTCATTTTGGAAAGGGAAAGGATAAGGTCACCGGAACTCTTAACGTTATCGGAAAGCCCATCTGCTCCCCCAATCAGAAATGCTATCCCGCTCTTTTCCCTTAGTATTTGCGAAAACTCCACGGACGACAATTCCTTCCCTGCTTCATCTAAAACCACTTTATAACATCCAAACCCTTCAAGGGCTTTTAAAATAGCCCTCCCCTCCTTTTCCCTATCCTGCGCCTTTCTGACCTCAACAACCTCCAAACCCCTCACTCTTTTTACATAGTAATCCTGAATCCCCTTCAGCTGCGGCATTATCCTGCCAACAGCAATAACCTTTATCTTCAAACCACTTCCTCTTGAAGGATGCTCTCAACGCTTACCCTTGGAGCATCCATCCAGAGATGTTCAAGAGCGTAAAGTTCTCTCACCTCAGGTTTAAACACGTGAACAATAACATCTCCAAAGTCAAGGAGTATCCAGTTGGCAATTTCATAACCCTCAACGCTTATTGGCGTTATTCCTTTCTCCTTCAGTTTCTTCCTTATTTCATCAACAATTGTCCTTGCATGGATATCCGAATTCGCAGTAAGAATTACAAAGTAATCTGTCAAACTTGAAACTTTACTGAGATCTATGATAACGGGATTTTCCGCTTTCTTATCAATGGCAGTTTTTACGATAAGTTTTAGCTTTTCAAAAGTATCCAACACACCTCCTTTAGATAGTTTTCCAGATTTTCCACCATAGGGAACGTTTCAAAGGATTCTTAACCGGTTCCACGGAAAAGATCTTCTTTCCCTCCAATATTTTCCTTGCTTTCCTAGAGTAGGGGGAATCCGGGTACTTTTCTATGAGGTTTTTAAGAACAACCTCCCCTTTCTGCTTCCCTTCCTTTGCTTTCCTCTTCCACATCTCAATGTCTGACTCTATGAACTTTATCCTGTTTTCTGCAATCTTCCTTTCCTCTTCATCCTTTGACCTTAACTTCTTCTTTTCCTTCTTCAAGCTGTGTTTAAGCCTGTCAATCTCCTCCTCTGCCTGAACTGGATAGTAGTATAAAGCTCTTCCATAAAGGTAAGTAATCCTATCCTCTGGCTCAACATCCCTATAAGTTTCCATAACTTCCCTGTACCTTTTTGCCGAAGCTGTGAACTTGTGAATCATGTCATAGGTTCCACCTATGTAAACAACGTGTTCTGCAAGGATCATCTTCGTTAGCTTCTTCATCTTTTCCGCATCTTCCCTCCTTGGATCTGAGGGATAATCCCTTAAAAACCTTTCAAAAGCCCTCAACGCCCTTTCCGTAAATGTCTGATCCCACTCAGGTCCCTTTATCAGGTTTACATAGGATATGCCAAGGTTAAAGAGTGCATCCTTTGCTTTCTCAGATGCAGGATAAAGCTCAAGGAATTCCTCATAAGCAATGGCAGCATTCTCATAATCACCACTGTTAAAGTAAGCATCAGCAAGAGTTATCCTTGCTGATATCTGTTCCCTTGGCGTCAATTCTCCCTCAAGGGCTTTTTCCAGTGATTCCTTTGCAGTCCCCCACTTTTCCCTTTGGGCTGCTCTTATTCCCCTCTGATACCATTGCTGGGAGTTCTGGGGAATTCTGCCGCAGCCGAAAGAGGAAATCAGAAAAACTGCCAGCAAAAGCAAACCTATCCTTCCCATGACCCTCTCCTTCTCAGTCGCTCTTTGCAAGAGTAAACTCCTCTATGTGATAATCCTTAACCGGAATAATATCTATCTTCTTCCCAAACATGGCTTCCAGCTTCTCTATTATATCCTTTTCATCAACATTTAGCTTTTCAGCAACGGCTGGATGAACGTAAACCTTAATCTTCCTTCCATAGTAATCCCTCATCGCTGAAAGGAGCTCCCTCTCTACCTCAAAGGCTATAGTTTGCGTGGACTTCACCCTCCCCCTTCCCTCACAGTAAGGACACGCCATAGTAAGGCTTCTTCCAAGGCTTTTCTTCACCCTTTTCCTTGTCATCTCAACCAGACCAAGATCTGACATGCTCACAATTTTCGTTCTTGCCCTATCCCTTGAAAGCTCCTCATTCAGGACATTAAGAAGTCCCTCTTTATGTTTCTCGTCCTTCATATCAATGAAGTCTATAACTATTATCCCTCCTATATCCCTCAACCTTAGCTGTCTTGCTATCTCTTTAGCAGCGGAAACGTTAATTCTAAAAGCTGTATCCTCAAGGTCTTTGCTCTTCCTGAACTTCCCACTGTTAACATCAATGGAAACAAGGGCTTCCGTCTCATCTATAACTATGTAACCACCTTCAGGAAGGTAAACTTTCCTTGAAAGCGCTTTCTCTATTGCATTCTCAACGCCGAACTTCTCAAATATCGGTATATCTCCGCTGTAATGCTTAATCCTGCTGACAAGCTTTGGGATAAAAGCTTCAACGAAATTCCTTGCCCTACTGTACTCCGAAGGAGAATCTATAATTACCTCATCAACATCTTCTGTAAGAAGGTCTCTCAATATCTTCGGAATAATCTCAAGGTCCTGATATAGAAGCACCGGAGGGGGTTTTGTTGAAGCTTTCCTTTCAAGCCCTTTCCAGACCTTAAGAAGGTATTCAAGGTCTTCCTTCAAATCGCTTTCCTCAGCCCCCTGGGCAGCTGTTCTTATTATCAATCCATATCCTTCAGGTTTGATTCTCCTTGCTATCTCCCCAAGCCTTTCCCTTTCTACCTCATCCTCAATCTTTCTGGAAATTCCTATCCTATCTGTATTGGGGAGAAGAATCAGGTAGTGTCCCGGGATTGTGAGGTTCAGAGTTACTCTTGGTCCTTTTGTTCCTAAGGGTTCTTTGGAAACCTGAACAATTAACTCTTCTCCCGGATAAACAACATCCTCAATTGGAGGAAGTTCTACCTCTGGCGTTTCAAGCTCAAAAAGCTCCTCATCAAACTCATAGTTAACAGCATCCTTAACGTAAAGGAACGCCTTCTGCGGCAATCCAATATCTATAAACGCCGCCTGAACAGCTGGAACTATTTTAATAACCTTGCCCTTATATATGTTGCCTACGATTCCCCTGCTGCCTTTTCTCTCAACGTAGAACTCAACAAGTTTATCGTCTTCAAGAATCGCAATCCTTATCTCCTTTGTAAGAGCACTTATAAGAATTTTCCTCTTTACCTTACTCATACAGAATTCTCTCCCTTACAACGCCTGCACTGGTCAAATCAAGACCCATCCACAACAATATATCTCTCACGTTTAAAGTTGCCCCTCTTTCAACAGCAACCTTAACTGAAATCTCACCATCCTTTAAATCTAAGCCCTTTATAAATTCTTCAAGTCTAATCTCCTTTCCCCTTTCCGTTCTCAGAACCTTTCCTTTACTTAGCTCCTTAACTCTCTCAAAGTCAACCTCTTTATAAGGACGTACTGTGTAAACCAGATGACGTACGCTGTTCAGCAAGGACTCCTTTCCCTCCAAGAACTTAAAATCAAGAAACCTCAATCCAGCGGGAAGGAAATCCTTAGACTTTTCAACAAACTCCTTAAAGTCAAAACTCCTGTCCACAATCTCAACCTCGACAATCTCCCCCTTCCCCTCAACACCAACGGGCAATCCAAACAGAACAGATATTTTCGGGGATGGATTAAACCTTCCTTTATACCTTAAAGGAAGCCCAAACCTTCTAAAAACCCTTGTAAAAACTCTGTTTAAATCAAGAAGGGATAGATACTTTGAAAATCCAAGCTTCTCAAAAGTAAAAGCCACCTTTCCTTTTCTCTCAAACAACCTCTCCTTAAACTCAGGAAGTTTAAAGTCTATAACTTCAGGAATGGGATAGTTTTTAAGTTCCCTTATCTCTTCCGGAGTACAGGCTCCACACCTGTGACACCCAACAATTCTGCAGTCATGGGTCCACTCCCCACGGCACGCCCTCTCCCTCTCTCTCAAAAGAAAATCCCTCGTTACAACACCATCAATGAAGTCCCATGGAAGCTTCCCATCAATGCTCCTCTTACCAACCAAGGCTTCAACATCAAAACCCTCAAGTGCCTTCAGCCAGCCATCCCAGTTAAAGTATTCATCCCATCCATCAAGCTGGCATCCATTCTCAAAAGCCCTTTCAAGAAGTTCCGAAGCATCTTCACCGCCTCTCGTAAGTACTGCCTCTATGAATGACTTCCTTGGATCATGAAACCTTACCCTGAAGGACTTTGGAGCCTTTCTCAAAACGATATCAATTCTCCTTCTTGCTTCCTCAATTCCAATGAACTCTTCCCACTGAAAAGGAGTAAAAGGTTTTGGGATGAAGACAGATATTCCTGCAACCAAGTTCTTCCTTCCTTTATACCTCTTAGCAATTTTATGAATCTTCCAGAGCATATCGGATATTGACTCAACATCCTCATCAGTTTCCGATGGAAGCCCCACCATAAAGTAAAGCTTCAGTCTCTTCCACCCTCTTGAAAAAAGCCCCTCACAAACAGAAAAGAGGTCCTCATTTTCAAGGTACTTATTTATGACTTTCCTTAACCTATCCGTTGCAGCCTCAGGGGCAATTGTAAAGCTCGTTTCCTTGAGTTTAAGGAGTGAAGTTGCAAGCTCAGGATTGAAGCCTTTTACCCTCATTGAGGGAAGGGAAAGGTTTATCATGTTTTTGTAGCAGTAAGATATAACATCTGGCATGAGTTCATTAAACTGGCTATGGTCTGATATGCTTAAAGCAGAAAGGGAGGCCTCCTCATAGCCTGAAAATTGAAAACTCCTATCAAGAAGCGTGAGAATCTTCTCCCTGTTCCTTTCCCTGTAGGGCCTGTAGATGTAGCCTGCCTGACAAAACCTGCAACCCCTTAAACACCCTCTTGCCGCTTCTATAGAAATCCTATCGTGAATAACACTCACAGAAGGAACCGGATGTTCTACCGGAAAAAAATCAAAATTTGCATGGTGAAAAACAGCCTTCTTAACCCTGTACTTTCCAAATTTTGGAACCCAAACTCCATCAAAGTCTCTGATAGCCTCAAGAATTTCCTCCCTATCCTTTACAGTCCTCAAGACGTTTGCTATTTTCGGAATTACCGCTTCCCCATCCCCAATAACAAAAGCATCAACGAACGGCGAAAGGGGAACCGGATTAAAAACGCAAGGACCTCCTGCAAGAACGATTGGCAGACCTTTCCTCTCTTCAGACCTGAGAGGAATCCCTGCAAGGCTGAGACACTTCAGAAGGTTTGTAAAGGTTAACTCCGATTGAAGAGTAAAACCCCATACATCATAGCTCTTCACCGGTTTTAAAGCTTCAATGGTATAAAGAGGTATGCCCCTTTCTGCCATAAATTCCTGCATGTCGGGAGCAGGGAGGTAAGCCCTATGACAAAGAGTAAAGTTCAAAACCCTGTTCAAAAGGTTGTAGATTATCTTTGTTCCTATGTGTGAGAAACCAACTTCGTAAAGGTCTGGATACGTGAAAACAAACTTTACTTCCCTCTCATCAAACTTTGGAACATTTAAATTCATCTCAAGGGGAAGGTAGAAAGCTGGCTTCCTTACTTTTGAGAGTTCCCTTTCTAAAATTTCTTCCATTATGAAAGTCTATCTCCAAGAAACTTTAAAACCTTTCTTGCCGTCTCCCTCTCCACAACTGCTGTAACTAAGGATGAACCGGTATCAACTTTAAACTCATAAAGGCCATCTCCAACCTTTTCAAGGGATATGCGCTTTACAAGGCTCAAATCCAGCGTACCATCCTCCGAGAAATGGATAGCACTATCCGTTATGATAATCTCAGAACCATCAGCGCACTTAACCTTCAACTTTCTCCTGAAAGGGTAGAACCATATGAGGTATAAAACTGCAACAAGGGAGAGCAAAAGCAGAATTCTCATTACTCTCCAAGGTCAACCTGTTTAACTTCAAGGATTTCAGGAAGAGAGCTTATCTCTTCAATGGCTGAACGCGGAACGTCATCATCAACCATTATAACTCCCTTTGCCTCTTTCCCCTTTTCAATTCTTCCAAGCTGAAATCCTGCAATGTTTACTCCATGTTTCCCCAGAATTGTTCCAAGCTTACCAATAACCCCCGGAACATCAAAGTTCTTGATTAGGAGGAATTTCCCCTCCGGTGCAAGGTCAAAGAGGAAATTGTTAATCTCAACAATCTTCGGGAACTTCTCATCCATAACTGTTCCTGCTATTGTAAATTCACCTTCATCAGATTTGCAGGTAATCCTTATTAACTTCTTAAAGTTTACCCCTTCAGGCTTCCTGACCTCAGTAATTGAAATTCCCCTTTCCCTTGCAAGGAAAGGAG
This sequence comes from uncultured bacterium, assembly GCA_964545225.1. Taxonomy (GTDB): domain Bacteria; phylum Aquificota; class Aquificia; order Desulfurobacteriales; family Desulfurobacteriaceae; genus CAZJFY01. Next base: position 12,440 of record CAZJFY010000012.1, read on the forward strand.
CATTTATAAGGTTAACAGGAATATCAACTATAGGCTCAAGGAATCCCTTTAAGAAAGCTGCCGTGAAAGGTTTAAGGTCTTCTCCAAGCTCTCCCCTAAACTCTATTACCATCTCTTTTGACCTTGCACAGGCAACTTGAACAGCAAACCTTCCAAGCTTTTCAGCAATATAGATGTAAGGCCTCATAACCTTAACGGTTGCTGTATCCTCAAATGGTGCATTTACCGCAAATTCAACCTCCTCTCCCCTTAAAGCTGACAAAACTTGATTGGCAATGATTACAGCAACATTTGTCTGAGATTCAAAAGTGTTCGCTCCGATGTGAGGAGTGACAATTATATTTGGAGCATCAAGAAGAGGATTATCAACCGCAGGCTCACTTGTAAAAACATCAACGGCAGCAGCTCTCACTTTACCCTCAACAAGAGCTTCCCTCAAATCCTCCTCATTGATAATTCCTCCCCTTGCAATGTTAAGGAGAATAACGCCATCCTTCATCTTCTCAATTTCTCTCTTTGTAATCATGTTCCTTGTCTCATCAGTTAAAGGCGTGTGAACAGTTATGATGTCCGATCTCCTCAAAAGCTCATCAAGAGCATTAACAAGCTCTACTCCAAGCTTTTCAGCTTTCTCCCTCTTTATATAAGGGTCATAAGCTATCACCTTCATATCAAAAGCTCTTGCTCTTATGCCAACCCTTGAACCTATCCTTCCAAATCCTATTATTCCGAGCGTCTTCCCTGAAAGCTCAACGCCCATGAACTTCTTTCTATCCCACCTTCTCTCGTCCTTTAAAGATTTATGAGCAAAAGGTATTAACCTTGCAGCAGCTATCATCATCCCCATGGTATGTTCAGTCGCAGCAAGGGTATTCCCGGTTGGTGCATTAACAACAAGAATACCTCTCCTTGAAGCCTCATCAATATCAATGTTATCAACACCAACACCAGCCCTACCAATAACCTTAAGTTTCTTCCCCCTCTCAATAAGCTCCTTTGTAACAGGAGTACCGCTCCTTGTAATAATTGCGTCAAACTCTGGAACCATGGAGAGAACTTTTTCAAAATTCCTGAAAAGTTCAGGATCATAAGTCAAATCAACGTCCGGCTGAGACCTTAAAATCTCAATTCCAGCTTCAGATATATGCTCAGTGACAAGAACCTTGAACATCAAACTACCTCCGGAAATTATGGAATATACTTTTATTACATTAACCCCTTACCGTCAAGCCAACAGATAGAGTTATCCCCTTGAAATTCTCTTCAAAAATCTTATTTATAACACTTGTCAAAAAGCTTAAACTACAATAGATTAAACTTGACAAATTCAGGGCAGTAGTTTGCTCAATTTTTACAAAAGTTTAATGAGGAAAAAGGCTAAGACTGAAAAAGAAAAATCAGAAGAAGCTATAGAT
>CAZJFY010000013.1:0-3145 GCA_964545225.1 uncultured bacterium
GGATGTTTAAAACTCCCTTACCCTTTCGTAAAGGGTCGTTCTCTGAACAGGTGTAAAACCTGCATCCTTTATCAGTCTTACTATCTCTTCAAGTGGCATTCTGAATTTTACTCCTGCTGCGGCTACAACGTTTTCCTCAATCATCAAAGAACCGAAGTCGTTTGCTCCAAATTTTAGTGCAACCTGAGCTAACTTTCCTCCCTGAGTTACCCATGAAGCCTGAATGTTTTCAAAGTTATCAAGGAATATTCGTGAAATGGCCAGGACTTTTAAGTACTTTTCGCCTGATGCTTTTCCCTTAATCAATTTGCCAAGTTCTGTATTATCTGGTTGATAACTCCAGGGGATAAATGCGGTGAATCCTCCTGTTTTGTCCTGAAGGTTTCTTATTACGGATAGGTGTTCAATTATGTCTTCGTTTGAGTCCAAGCTTCCAAACATCATTGTGGCTGTTGTTCTAAGTCCGAGCCTGTGTGCAGTCTCATGGACGTAAAGCCAGCTTTTTGTGTCAACTTTGTTGGGTGCAATGTTTTTCCTGATGCTGTCCACAAGGATTTCTGCTCCTCCTCCTGGTATTGAACCAAGCCCTGCTTTTTTGAGCTTCTCAATAACGTTTTTAACGGTAAGGTTTGAAGTCCTGCTTATGTGTACTATTTCCGGTGCGGAAAAGCCGTGAATGTGAATTTGAGGGAAATTTTCTTTTATAAATTTTAGTAGATGTTCATAGTAATTGATGTTGAGTTCAGGATTCAATCCGCCCTGGATAAGTATTGCCGTCCCGCCAAGGTTAATGGTTTCCTGAATTTTTCGCTTTAAAGTTTCCTCATCTATTATGTATGCATCGCGGTCTTCAGGATTTCTGTAAAATGCGCAGAACTTACACTTGCAGGTGCAAATGTTTGTGTAATTGATGTTCCTGTCTATCACGAATGTTACTTCATTTTCGGGATGTTTTCTTTTCCTTACAAGGTTTGCAAGCTTTCCAAGGAAAAGAAGGTCAGCTTTAAAAAGCTCTAAAGCTTCTTTTTCGTTAATTCTCCTGTTTTCTAAAACTTTGATGGCTATTTTTTCTAAAGTCATTGCTTTACTATGCATTCATTGCTTTGAGGAATTCTTCATTCGTCTTGTACTTCCTTAGTTTCTCAAGCAGGAACTCCATCGCATCAACCGGAGACATGCTTGTAAGAAGCCTTCTAAGTATCCATATTCTGTTTAATTCCCACTCGGAAAGCAGTAGTTCCTCTTTTCTTGTTCCCGATTTCTGAATGTTTATTGCCGGAAATATGCGTCTTTCAACAAGCTGTCTATCAAGAACAATTTCCATATTTCCTGTTCCCTTGAATTCCTCAAATATAACATCGTCCATTCTACTGCCGGTTTCAATTAGTGCTGTTGCAAGGATAGTTAAACTTCCGCCTTCCTCGATGTTTCTTGCTGCTCCAAAGAATCTCTTTGGTTTGTGGAACGCGTGGGCGTCTATTCCACCAGAAAGAATTTTCCCGCTTGGAGGTGTTAGTGTGTTATAGGCTCTTGCAAGCCTTGTAAGCGAGTCGAGAAGGATAACAACGTTTCTTTTATGTTCAACAAGCCTTTTCGCCTTTTCGGATATTATTTCCGTTACCTGTGCATGTCTTTCTGGAGGTTCGTCAAATGTTGAGCTAACAACCTCGTCAGCAAGGGTGTTCCTTTTCATATCTGTAACTTCCTCGGGTCTTTCATCTATCAGGAGGATTATCAGGTAGGTATCAGGATCGTTTGTCTTTATTGCGTTAGCTATCCTTTGAAGCAGGACGGTTTTACCAGCCCTTGGAGGTGCTACTATAAGTCCTCTTTGTCCCTTACCAACCGGTGCAATGAGGTCAATTACTCTTGTTGATAATTCTGAAGGGTCATGCTCGAGTTTGAACCTTTCAGTTGGATGGAGAGGAGTCAGGTTATCAAAGTGCATTCTTGATTTTGCAATTTCTGGAGGTTGCCAGTTGATGGCGTTAACTTTTAGCAGTGCAAAGTACTTTTCTCCCTCTTTCGGAGGTCTTACCTCTCCTGCTATGGTATCGCCTGTCCTCAAGCCAAGCCTTCTAATTTGAGATGGAGAAACGTAAATGTCATCTGAGCTTGGGAGGTAGCTATTCTTTGGAGACCTTAAAAATCCAAAGCCGTCTGGCAGTATTTCAAGAACCCCAATGCGGAAAATAACTCCTCTTCTCTTGGCATCCTCTTCAAGAATCTTAAATACAAGGTCTTGCTTTTTAATGGATTTTACTTCTATGCCAAGGGATTTGGCTATCTTTCTCAAGTCAAAAATGCTCATCTTTAAAAGCTGCTCTAACGATAAAATCTCCTGATTCTCTGCCATTACGCTCCTTCCTCCAGATTTGGTTTATAAATTTAGAGTAAGCAATGGAAAGGGGCTATTAGCGACTTAGTGTCTCCCTGAAAACCTTGCTACAAGAATACTCATTTCATAAAGAACAATTAACGGCAATCCCATCATAACCTGAGAAAATACATCCGGTGGAGTTAAAACTGCTGCTAAGATGAATATTACTAATATAGCATATTTTCTGTTTTTTTCTAACCATCTATAATTTATTACATCAAGTTTTGAAAGCAACCACACTACAACCGGAAGAAGGAAGACAAAACCAAAGGCAAGTATCATTTGAATTATAAAGGATATATAACTTCCAACAGTTATTTGAGGTGTAAGTATGTCATTCATGAATCCAAGGAGAAACCTTAAGGCAAAGGGAAGTATTATGAAGTAAGAGAAAGATGCTCCGATTAGGAAGAAAAAGCTGGAAAAGAATATAAACGGAAGGATGAATTTCTTTTCATGTTCATACAATCCGGGTTCAACGAATCTCCATACCTGGTAAAGGATAAAAGGTATGGCTAAGATAATTCCAGCAAATAGGGAAACCTTTAAAGCTGTAAAGAATGCTTCGGGAGGAGAGAGGAATATGAGTTTTCCTTTAAGGTTGTCAGGAAGGGGATTTTCAAGGTATACGATAATCCTTTTTGAAAATGGCCAGGATATAAGGAATCCAACAACTATTGCAAAAATTGACTTAAAAATCCTCTGTCTTAACTCTTCAATATGTTCTGTTACTGGGGCTTCTTCTGTTCTATTTGAAGGCATTTC
>CAZJFY010000013.1:3245-12765 GCA_964545225.1 uncultured bacterium
CTTGCAAGTTCAGGTAGCTTCTTTGGACCAAATATGAGGAGGGCAATCACAAGAATTATAATCAGCTCTTGAGTTCCGATTCCAAACATGGCTTTTCTCCTTTGATAGTTAAGATTTTAAAGTAGGGGCTTTTGCTTTCAATACTTCACCTTTAGTTGCTTCTTTAAGCTCAGAGAGAAGATTCTCCAGGCCCTGATAGTCCTTTTCAGCTATTCTACTAACCACAGCACTTCCCACAACAAATCCGTCGGGAGTTTTAAACATGTTTATTATATGCTCTTTTTTTGAAATTCCAAATCCGACAACAGTTCTTTTACCTGTTATCTTCTTTACCCTTTCAATGTCGTTTACTATCTCCTTATATGCTAACTTTTCTCTTTCTCCTGTTATGCCTGTTACAGAGACGTAATATATGAACTCGCCTGTAGCCTTTTCAATTAACTTGAGCCTTTCATCTGTGCTTGTGGGAGCAGCAAGGAATATAGGAGATAATCCTGATTCTTTTACCTTCTGGGAAAACTCCATTCCTTCTTCTGGAGGAAGATCCGGGACTATGAAGCCATCAACTCCTGCTTCCTTCGCGTCTTTAATGAACTGTTCTTCTCCGTACACAAAAATAGGGTTGTAGTAGCCCATTAATATTAAAGGTTTTTCGGGAAATTCATCTCTGATTTTCTTGACAAGTTTCAAGACCTTTAACGTTGTTGATCCTGCTGCGATTGCTCTTTCATGGGCTTTCTGAATCGTTGGGCCATCTGCAAGTGGATCCGAAAAGGCCATTCCAATTTCAACCATGTCTGCAAACTTCAGAATTCTTCTAAATATGTTTAGAGATTCCTCACAGTCAGGATCACAGGCTGTTGCGTAAACTATAAGAGGCTTTTCACCTTTCTTTTCAAGTTCCTGAAAAGTCTTCTTTATCCTTTCCATACTTTCTCCAGAGAACGTAAAAGATAGCAGAAATCAATATAAAGATTAATGCAATTAATTTATGAGTAATGATAATAGATATGCTTTTGTCTATCAAGTCACCAAGAAAAAGGTAAGCTGTTGCCCAGATTATCGCTCCAGCTAAGTTAAAAAGCGTGAATTTCAAGAATGGGGCTTCAAAAGATCCAATTACAAGGGGGAGAAGGGCCCTAACGACAGCTATGAATCTTCCAAATAGCAGGGATATTTCTCCTTTAGTGCTTATGAAGGATTTAACTTTTAACAGAGTTTTCTCTTTTACTTTGAATTTTTTGAGAACTTTTGATAGGAGTTCTTCTCCCAAGAAGTATCCCATAAAATAGGTTGCCGTGTAACCAAGAGATGTTCCAACAGTTACACATACAACGTAGTTAACAGGTGATATTAGCCCCTTTGCCACCATTATGCTGCCAAAGATGAGAATTTTCTCTGCCGGAAAGATTAATCCCAAAAGGAGACCTGTTTCCAAGAATGCCCACAGGCCAATAAAGAAGCACGATAGGTCAGGGTGTGCTTTAAGAAACTGAATACTTGTGTTTACAATGGAGTTTATGTCCACTTGACACCTGCTGATTTCCTAAATAAACTTTGGACTGCAAATAATTATAGCAGGAGGTTTCCTTTAATGAAAAAGGGTATCCATCCCGAGTACAGAGAAACAAAGGTGATTTGTGCTTGTGGGAACACCTGGGTGACAAGGTCAACAAAGTTCCCTGAGATAAGGATTGAAGTTTGCAACAAGTGCCATCCTTTCTTTACTGGTGCTCAGAGGGCAACTTCTATTACTGGAAGAGCCGAGAAGTTCAGAGCTAAGTATGGGGAAAACTATTGATGGCAGAAGATATCAGGCTTTTGTCATCAACTGATGATCTTGTTAAGGTTATTTCCACAGCAGCAAGGATTTGCTATTCTGGACTTCCTTTAGAGAAGCTGATTTCAAAGTTCTCTCCTGAGGATAATGAGAAGCTTGTTAGAAAGGTGGCCTCCATGGGCCATCTTTCTGTTATTGAGCATGGAGTTTTTACTTTTGAGGTTCCGTTAAGCTTCAAAGATGATATTTTTGAAATCTTGGTAAACAAGCCTTTTCTCAAGGTTACAATGCTGGATGATAGATTCATAATATCTGTAAACTTAAGGACAATGGTTGAGCTTAAATCTGAGTTTGGCCATATTGAGTTTGTTAAGAGGCTTTCAAGCTTTATACCGGATTTCCTTTCAGACATTAAGGTCTATTAAGTTTGAGTCTTTAACCAGTATTGGTTGGATATCTTCAAAATTTTTCTTTGAGGTATCTGTCTTAACGCTGTAAAATACAACATCTAAACCGAAGGACTTTATTCTTGACAACACTTCACTAAGGTTCTTTTCAATAATCTCCCTGCTTTTCTCCTTTTCAACGATGAATTCAAGAGAGATTTCTCTGTGAAGCATCAAGATGTTGCAGGAGATATACCCGAAATTTTTGTACATTACTTCAACCTTTACTCTGATTGGCTCATTTTCATTTTTTACTGTAATGTTTACTCTTGATTTGAAGTCCTCTATCTGGATAGGTATTTCAATGAAGCCGAAAGCGTATCCAAGAATCATGTGAAGGATTAACTGCATTGTTGCATCTTTAATGTTTAGTTCTCCTTTTACCTTTTCAGGTTCCATCTCTTTTAAAGAGTTTAATAGGATTATTGTCAGGGGTGATAGGAAAGTTTTTATGTAGTCTTTAATGGCCTCAGGTGTTATCTCTTTCAGTTCAATGGACTTTAAGGCTTTCTTAACTATTTCTTGAATTTCGTAGTTCTCAAAGTTAGAGGGGCTTACGTTTTTTAAGAAGGTTGGGAGTTTATCAAGGACTTCCGGTTTTTGATTTGCTATAAGGTTTTTAACGAGTTCAGACATTACTTTCTTAATTTCCCTTTCAATGCTTATGAGTTTTAGTTCAACTTCCGGGTAGGTTGATTTGATAGATAGAGTGAGGACATCGCCGGGTTTTAAGTTTGAGTTTACTTTTACTTCTGCAACTATCGTTTTTTCACCAACTTTTAGCTTTGCTTTGCCATTTTCAATAAAACCCTCAAAAGTTGCCTTTATCAGTTTTCCTTCAAGCTCTTCTGCTACGTTTTTCTTTTTTTCTCCTTTTAGAGTGGTTGTGAGAAGCTTTTGCATATCTTGGTAAGAGAAGTTTTCAAGTTTTATAGGGAGGTCTCTGTTTATTGCCTCGACGGGAATTATTCCTTCAATTTTTCTCAGTTCCATTAGTTACCTAACTAAAAATTTTTGTACTCAGGTACCTTTCTCCTGTATCCGGGAGGACTGTGATTACAGTATCTTTATCGTTCCTTTTTGCTATTTTTATAGCTGATGCAACGTTTGCTCCGGAGGAAATTCCTGCAAGTATCCCAAACTCTTTTGCAAGAAGCCTTGTGAATTCTTTGGCTTCCTCATACTTCACTGTTAGAGTTTCGGTAATTATCGACCTATCTAAGATTTTTGGGATGAAGCCTGCTCCTATACCTTGAATGTTATGAACTCCTGCTTCTCTTCCTGATATAACAGCACACTCTTCCGGTTCAACAGCTATAACTTTGCATTCAGGGTTAATCTCTTTGAATCTCTTTCCTATGCCCATTAGCGTTCCACCTGTTCCAACGCCAGCAACAATAGCATCAGGAATTTTCCCGAGCTGTTCAAGTATCTCATTTGCAGTTTGCTTGTAGTGCGTTTCAGGGTTTACAGGATTTGAAAACTGGTTTGCTGGGTAGAATTTTTCTGGATTTTCTTTAAATAGTTCCTCGGCTCTTTTTACAGCTCCCGGAATTCCTTCATGGGCAGGTGTAAGTATGAGTTCAGCTCCATACGCTTTAAGTATCTCCTTCCTTTCGTCACTCATGTTTTCTGGCATTACAATAGTGCATTTATATCCTTTTGCTGCACATACAAGGGCTAAACCTATTCCGGTATTTCCGCTGGTTGCCTCTATGACGCTCATTCCCTCTTTAAGTAATCCTTTCTTCTCGGCATCCTCAACTATTGCTAATGCGACCCTGTCCTTTATACTTCCACCCGGATTGAACATTTCAAGCTTTGCATAAATTGTTGCTTCGCAAATTCTTAGTTCCATTAATGGTGTGTTGCCAATTGTTTCAAGAATGCACCTTGTTATCACATTCCCTCCAGCTTTGCTCTTTAATAGTGTTTAAAGGTTTTGAGACAGGATATTTTTAACTATGAGTTTACCATTATTTAAAGTATAATTAAAATATGGAAAGGGGTATTGCAGAAGTAGAGGGTTTTAAATGCGGTGTTGGCCATGGGGGAATAAAGGAGGGGGTTAATAAACCTGATGTTCTTGTTGTTTTTTCAGAAAGACCCTGTAATTTTGCTGTTGTTTTAACGGAAAATGATATTAAGGCTGCACCTGTGAAAGTCGTTTCTGAAATGGTGAAAACTGTTGAGAACGTTAATGGAATTATTGCAAATAGTGGAAATGCGAATGCCTGTACAGGTTCTTACGGAATTAAGGATGCAAAGAGAATGCAGGAAATGGTCTCTTCCCTTCTTGGCGGCAATTTCCTTGTAGCTTCAACAGGAGTTATTGGTGAGAAACTCCCCATGGACAGGGTCGAAAAGGGAATAAAGGAAGCTGTTTCAAATTTAGGAAAAGCAAAGGGTTATGAACCAGCTGTATCCATCATGACAACGGATACTTTTCCGAAAACCTCTTTTAGGTACGTTGATGGCTTTTCCTTAGGAGGGATTGCAAAAGGTGCGGGAATGATAGACCCGTCCATGGCAACCATGCTTTCATTTATAGTTACGGACGCTTATGTCGAAAAAGACTTCCTTGAAGAGGCTTTAAGAGAAGCAGTAAAAGAGAGCTTTAACTCAATAACTGTTGATGGTGATATGAGCACGAATGACTGCGTTTTTCTGCTTTCAAATGGAGCTTCAGGAGTGAAAATTGACAGTTCAAACTTTGATGTTTTTCTTGAGGCTTTAAAGGATATTACAAAGGAGCTTGCATATCAAATAGTTAAAGATGGTGAAGGTTCTACGAAGGTTATAAGGATAAGCGTGTCTGGAGCAAGGACTGTTGAGCAAGCTAAAAGCGTTGCAAGAAAGGTTGCTCTTTCACCTCTTGTTAAGACAGCAGTTTATGGAAATGACCCCAATTGGGGAAGAATTATTGCTTCCGCTGGAGCAGCAGGTGTTGGTATTGAGGAGTCAAAGTTTTCCCTCTTTATCGGCGACCATCTTCTCTTTAAAGGTGAAAGGGTTGATTATGATGAGGCTGAAGTTTCTCACTACATGAGGGAAAGTGAGGAAGTTCTAATTTTTATAGACCTTGGTTTAGGTACTGAATCGTTTGAGTATCTTACCTGCGACCTAACGTGCGATTATGTGAAAATAAATGCTGAGTATAGAACCTGATGGTTGTTTTAATAGATGTTGGTAACAGTTTTGTAAAGGTTGCATACTCAACTAATGGGGAAATCTCGAGAATTTCATCCTTTCCAACAAATTCTGTTAGGAGAGATCCATTTCTCATTAAAGAAGTTGTAAGCTCTAATGATTTTAAGGATGTTGTGGTCTGTTCTGTTGTTGATTCTATAACGGAAATCCTGAAGAAGGAACTCCCAGAAGCTTTGTTTATATCTTCAAGGTTAAACCTTCCGTTAAAGTTTGATTACAACCTTGAGCAGATAGGTGCTGATAGAATAGCAAATGCAAGTGCCGCTTGTATTGAGCATGGGGATGATGTAGTTGTTGTTTCAATAGGTACAGCTGTTTGTGTTGATGTTGTCAGGGAAAAAGTTTTTAAAGGGGGAGCAATATTTCCGGGATTCCATTTGATGTTTTCATCCTTGAGCGAGGGGACGTCAGCAATTCCTTTGGTAACTCTTGATGAAATTCCGCCAAGCTTTCCGGGGAGGGATTCTCAAGAGTGTGTAAGAGCCGGGGTTTTCTATTCAGTGCTTGGTGGAATTAGACAGGTTCTTGGACAGGTTGAAGGAAGTTGTAGTGTAGTCTTGACAGGAGGAGATGCTGAAATATTAAAGGACTCTTTAGATTTTGCAATTTACGATAGCGATTTAACATTTAAGGGTATGATTGCCATTTACAAGCTTAACCGTTAACGGCTCTTTCTATGTTGTTCCTTCCAATAACCTTTATGTTTTTGTATCCGTAGCGTTTAAAGATTTGCTTAATGACTTTTGTTGAAATTCTTCCATCAAGTCCACTGCAAACCGGTATCACCTCTTTGCCATTTTTACATAAATTTGGCAGTGCATTTAGGAAGTTAAGTTTCCCTCCCTTTTTTGTTTTTGGATACAGGGGGTCCCTCCACTGTCTTCCCATGTTTGACTTACATTCGTGAAGTTCAAGGTAGTTTGTGGAAGAGAATGCAACATCAATTTCCTTAGTGGAAATTAGACTTGATCTCTTATACATCTTACACTGGTTGACTCTCCTGCACCTTTCATTGAAGAAAAAAGGGCCAAATTTTGATACGAGAGCTTCAAGGAAATCTCCCCTTCTCTTGTCTGTACTGTGAAGGAAAAATTCTTTCAGTATTTTCAAGAGATTTGATGAATCCTTGAAGTTTAGAAGTCCAAGTTCGGAAATCTCCCTCACTGTGAGGAAAATTCTCTCTGCAATAACTCTTTCTGAATCTGTTGGTCTAAACGAGTTAACAAGTTCAGCTATTAAGTTAAAGGTTTGAGGATGCTTCTTAATGAATAGTACAAGAGATTTTACAGTTCCTCTTTTTATCTGCTTAAGCTTCCTTCCCTTAAGACATCTACAGCTCACAGTTTATGCTCTCAACGATAAGGTTTGATTTTGAAAGGTACATAGGAAGAAAAGAGATAAGTTCATTTATTTTACTTTTCAATATGTTCTTTTTGATGGTTTTGATTTTCTTTCCTTCAGGTTTTACCTTTGTTATGTTAACGAATCTTATATTTGCCACCTGTTCGTCCTTGAGAGTTACTGAACCAAAGATTTCAACAATTATTTCAACTATCCCTTCATCCTTCCTGTGATCAACGGTGGTTTTAAGGTTTAGATTAAGGTTTTTTCCTTCTTCCTTAACCGGAAATTCAGGGTCAACGAACACTTCCTGAAGTGGCCAGAAGCTAATTATCTGTTCCAAGGCTTTTCTCCTTAAGCAGTTTTACGGTTTCCTCAAGAAGGTCAAGGGATGATGTGCACCATATCCTTAGTTCTATCTCCTTTTCGCTCCCAGATTCCATTGCCCAGCGAAGTCTTTGAAATATTCTGTGAAACGTGTAATAGAGGATTTTCCTTGTTTTAAGGTTGTTATTCTTTGTCAGGTATTTTATGTCTCTTTTGAGCTTTTCAGTTTTCTTTATCCCTTCAGTAACCATTACTTTGTATGTTACGTTAGATGTTACCTTCTTAAGGTTAAGCTGTTTTAGGACCTGTTTCAGTTCCTCTTGATAGATTTGGACCATTTCTACTGGTGATAGTTTAAAAATTGGCTTTAATTGTGCTACAATGCTTACGTTAAGATTTACCCTCTTCATAGGTAAATTTTAACATTAACCTTATTGCAAAGAAAAACATGGAATATGAAATCTTTATTTCAAAGAAGCCGGTTGATGGTAGAAGTATTGAAGAGATAAGGGGGAAACCAGTTGTCAGGCCAATTCAGGTTCATGGGTCAAGAGTGATATTTGCCAATAGATTTGCTTCAGAAAAGAAGGGAGATGCCATAGTAACTGATAGTAAAAGATGGTGGATTGGCGTTTTGTGTGCGGATTGTTTGCCAGTTTTCTTGATTTCTGATGACATGGTTGGAGTTGTTCATGCAGGGTGGAGAGGAACATCTCAAGGTATAACGTACAAAGCAGCAAAGTACATTAACACCTTTGCAAAAGTTAAAAGAGCAATTTTAGCTCCCTGCATATGTGAAAGGTGTTATAGGGTTGGATACGATGTTTACCATGCTTTCCCTTCAACACAGAGGGATAAGTTCTTTATAGAGGAAGGCAACGGTTTTTACTTTGACTTGAAGAGGGCTAACATCCTTCAGCTAAAAGCTGCTGGAATCAGGGATATCGAGATTATTCCCGGTTGTACAGTATGCAACAACGATGTTTACTATTCATTCAGAAAGGAGAAAACGGAGAAGAGAACTCTTTATGCCATCAGGCTTGTTTAGCTTTCGTTCTTAGCATGCCACATGCTGCGGATATATCCTCTCCTCTGGAATCTCTTATAAATGCTGCGATGTTTTTGTTCCAGAGAACTCTTTGAAACTCTTCCACTTTTTCCCTTGATGGTTTCTCAAACTCTGCATCTGGATAAGGGTTGAAGGGAATTAGATTGACTTTTACTGGAATGCCCTTAACAAGTGCTGCTAACTTTTCTGCATTCTCCTTAGAATCATTAACATCCTTCAGCATAACGTATTCAATCATAATTCTTCTCACATTATCAGCAGGATACTTTCTGAGTGTTTTTATTAGCTGTTCCAACGGGTATTTTCTGTTTATTGGGACAAGAGCGTTTCTTGTTAAATTATCAACTGCATGTAAAGATATTGCTAATTTTACCTTTCTCAACTCCTTTGCCATCCTTTCAATTCCCGGAATTATTCCACAGGTTGAAACTGTTATCTTTCTTGAGGAGAGGTTAAGCATTCTCTCATCAACCATTATTTCAATGCTCTTTTTGACGTTTTCAAAGTTAAGGAGAGGTTCTCCCATTCCCATAAATACTACGTTTGATATTCTCCTGTCTTTGACATCTCTCTGGACTTCAAGGTACTGTTCAACGATTTCTGAAGCTTTTAGGTTCCTCGTGAAACCATCCTTTGCAGTGAGACAGAACCTGCAGCCAATTGGACAGCCAACCTGAGTTGATATGCATATTGTGTTCCAGTCTCTTTCCGGGATAAAGACAGATTCAATTCTATTTCCATCTTTAAGTTCAAAAAGGTACTTTACCGTTCCATCTTCGGACATCTCTTTTCTTAAGAGGTGAATGGTTCTGATTTCTGCTCTTTTTGAAAGTTTTTCTCTTGTCTCCTTTGACAGGTCTGTCATCTCCTCAAATGATGTTGAAAGCTTTTTATAAATCCATCTTGCTATCTGTTTTGCTCTAAATTTCTTGAATCCTTCGTTTTCAACAAACTGTTCAAGTTCCTTAAATGTTAAACCTGTAATTGGTACCATCACTCATTCACCTCTTCCGCTTCCTCAATCAGCATTACAGGTATGTTATCTACAATTGGGTAGGAAAGCTTGCACTTGTGGCAAATAAGCCTATTCTCCTTTTCCCTGTATTCAAGTTCACCTTTGCACTTTGGACAGGCTAAAACTGATAGAAGTTCTTCTGAAAGCATTACAGTACCTCCCTTTTATCTACTTGACAGTTAGAAAGTTAGGTTATAACTTTCTAATTCGCAAGATTGGAGGGGTGGCTGAGTCTGGCTGAAAGCACCGGTCTTGAAAACCGGCGTGGGTTAACGCCCACCGGGGGTTCGAATCCCTCCCCCTCCGCCAAAAAGGGGCTTGTCAGCGCAAAA
>CAZJFY010000014.1:0-12142 GCA_964545225.1 uncultured bacterium
TATTCCTTTCAACTACAGGACATTGAGAATCTGGTGGAAAAAATATGAAAGAGGCGGAATAGAAGGTTATGGGGAATTTCTAACTCGATATTGGTATTAGGTTGGGGTTAGTATAATTCCTCCATCATCTTCTAAATCAGGAGGATTTTATGTCTTTGAAAGACCATCCAATACTTAAGGCTGCAAGGGGTGAGAGAACTGATTACACGCCTATATGGATAATGAGGCAGGCTGGAAGGTATTCAGCAAGGTATAGAAGGATAAGGGAAAGTGTTGGCTCGTTTATGGAACTTTGCAGGAATCCTGAGCTTGCTGCAGAAGTTACTCTTATCCCCATTTATGAAATCGGTGTTGATGCTGCGATTCTTTTCTCTGATATACTTGTTCCTGTTGAGAAAATGGGAATTAAGGTTAACTTCATTGAGGGTAAAGGTCCTGTTCTCTTTCCAAAAGTTGTTTCTATGGATGATGTTGAACGGCTTAAAGTTCCTGAACCCGAGAAAGACCTTCCTTATGTACTTGAAACAATTCAAAGGATTAAGAACAAGCTTTCAGATAGGCCGCTTATAGGTTTTTCAGGTGCTCCATTTACCCTTGCAAGTTATATCCTTGAGGGAGGAAGCTCAAAAAACTATATAGCTGCAAAGTCAACGATGTGGAACAAGGAAGAGCTTTGGGATGCTTTGATGACTAAACTTGCAGATACAGTTACGGATTACCTGTCGGCTCAGATTGAAGCAGGAGTTGACCTTGTTCAGATATTTGATTCCTGGATGGGTGTTCTTTCTAAGGATGATTATGAGAAGTATGTTTTCCCTTACACAGAGAAAGTCGTTGTTGAACTCAAGAAGAGGCATCCGGAAGTACCTGTAATCCATTTTGGTGTAAATGCAGGTCATCTCCTTGAGGTTAACAATAGGTTGAATGTTGATGTAATTGGGCTTGACTGGAAGACAGAGATTCCCTTTGCCATTGAAAGGGTTAATAAGTCCATTCAGGGGAACCTTGATCCTGTAATGCTTTTCGCATCAAATTCAAAGATTGAATTTAAAGTTGAAGAAATTGTTAAACAGGGATTGCTCTCTAAGGGGCATATATTTAACCTTGGGCATGGTATTTTGCCTCAGACAGATCCAGAAAAGGCAAAGTTTCTTGTTGATGCAGTTCACAGGATAAGTAAAAGCTTGAGAGGATAGTATTTGAAAGAAGCAATACTTGTTGTTTACATGGGAGGTCCTTCAAGCCTTGATGAAATAAGGCCATTTCTATTCAGGCTCTTCTCAGACAGGGATTTAATAAACTTTGGTGTTCCCTCCTTTCTTCAAAGGCCACTTGCTTACCTTATATCGACTTTAAGGACACCAAAAGTGAAACCTCAGTATGAGTATATTGGTGGTGGTTCTCCAACTGTAGAACAGTCTCTAAAGCAGGCAAAAGAGATAGAAAAATTTACGGGAATAAGAACATTTGCAGGTATGCTTTATTCAAGACCTCTTCTTGAGGATGTTGCAAAGGAGATTAGGAAATTCTCTCCAGGGAAAATCTCTGTTATAACCCTTTATCCTCAATACTCATTGGCCACAGTAGGAGCATGTTTAAGGGATGTCAAGAGATTTCTTGGAGATTTTAATTTAAAGGTAGTAGATTCCTGGTGCAGAAATGATAGCTATATCTCCTGGGTGAAAAAACAGCTAATTAGCGAGTTGAAGAGAGTTTCTTCTCCTTATGTTCTTTTCTCTGCTCATAGTTTACCTAAGTATTTGATTGAAAAAGGGGATATTTACGTTAAGGAGATTGAGGATACAGTAAATCTCGTTATGAAGGACATTGATGTTCCTTTTGAAATTTCATATCAGAGTAAGGTTGGTCCTGTAGAATGGCTTGAACCTTCAACTGAAGATACTATCGTTAAACTTGCAAAGGAAGGCATTAAAGAGCTTGTTGTTTTCCCTATCAGCTTTGTTTCTGAGCATATAGAAACTCTCTATGAGATTGACGTTGAGTACAGGAAGCTTGCAACCAAACTTGGCATTGAGAACTTTATAAGGGTTAAGCTTAATCCTACAGACAGGGACTTAATAAAGGCAATGTCTGAAGAAGCAGTAAGAGCTTTAAGGGAAGAGAGATGAAAAGGATTTGCGTTATAGGTGCTGGTATTTCAGGCCTTTCAACAGCTTACTTTTTAAAAGAGATTTTATCTCAAGCTGGTATTCCCTTTAGCATAAGGGTTCTTGAAAAGGATGAAAAGCCTGGTGGAAAGATGAAGACCGTTTATGATAAAGGTTACATAGTTGAAGTAGGTCCAAATGGATTTCTTGATAATAAGCCAGATACCTTGGAGCTTGTGAGAAGTCTCGGTATTGAGGAGAAAATTTATAGGAGTTCTGATAGAGCGAGAAAGAGGTTTATATATTTAAAAGGAAAGTTACGTAGAATCCCTGAAGGTATAGGTTCCTTTATCTTTTCTCCACTCCTTTCTGCAAGGGGAAAGTTAAGGCTTATTTCTGAAATTTTTATTCCACCAGCTACCAGTGATTCTGATGAAAGCGTTTCCGATTTTACAAGGAGAAGATTGGGATCTGAAGCTCTTGAAAGGCTTCTTGAACCAATGGTTGCAGGTGTTTATGCCGGTAACCCTGATAGAATGAGCTTAAAAGCTTCTTTTCCTACAATTTACAGCCTTGAAAGGAGGTATGGAGGTCTAATTAAAGGTTTATTTGGTCTAATTAAGGAAGGGAGGAAAAGGAAAGGAAGTGGTCCCGCAGGTCCTGGAGGAACGCTAACCTCTTTTGAGGGTGGAACCGCTGACCTGATAGGAGCCCTTTCAAAACGTTTGGGTAAAGAACTCTTAACAAATGTTTCCGTTACGAAAATATCTAAAGCTGGTAATAGGTGGAAGGTTCGCTTTAATGGGGCTGAGGAGGAGTTTGACTTTCTCATTATCTCAACTCCTGCTTATGCTGCTGCAAGCCTTTTAAAGGATGTTGACGTTGAGCTTTCAGATCTCCTTTCAGAAATTGAGTACTCTCCAATATCCGTTGTTTCTCTGGGCTATGATAGAGATGCAGTTAAAGAGCTTGATGGATTTGGATTCCTGGTTCCGAGAAGTGAAGGTAGGAAGATATTGGGAGTTCTTTGGGATTCAAGCATATTTCCTAATAGGGCGCCGAGTGGGAAGGTGCTTATTAGAGTTATGATTGGAGGAGCGAGACAACCAGAGCTTGCTCTTTTATCTGAAGAGGAGCTTGTTAAGATTGCTCTTGAAGAGATTAGAGAAATAATGGGTATTGATGAAAAGCCTGAATTCATTAAAGTTTTTAAGCATGAAAAAGGAATACCCCATTATACAATTGGGCACGTTGATAGGGTTGAGAGGATATTTAGGAAGGCAAGGGAGATTGGAAATCTCTTCTTCAATTCTAACGCATACAGGGGGATAGGTCTGAATGATTGCATAGGAAATGCAAAACAGACTGCACTTGAGGTTTTAAATTCTATAAACTGTTAATCAGTTTCTTGAGGTATTCTCTATCTTTTAATCCTTTATGGGGAATGGTAAGCTTTCTTGTGTCTATTTTCAGACCATCAATTACGATTATGTCAATGTCAATTACCCTTGGTCCCCACCTATAAGTTTTAAACCTACCTATTCTTTTCTCTCCCTGTTTCAGGAGAGTTAGAAGCTCAAAAGGAGGGTGGAAGGTTTCAACAGCAACGAGTTGATTTAAAAAGTTTGGCTGTTTCTTGACGCCGAAGGGTTCTGTTTCAATAATCTCTGATGATCTGACAATTCTGCCAACAAACTTTTCAATGAACGTCCTTGCTCTTTTGATGTTCTGTATCCTGTTTCCAAGGTTTGTTCCAAGGGAGAGTATTGCTAACATCAGGATTCCTTTAGCATTTTGACAAGAAGTTGTATAGCTTTTTTTGCCGCTTTTCTTCTTCTCCTGTTTCTTCTGACAACAGGATCTGGATCTTTATCTTCAAAAATGAACTTGTAAACCTCAACTCTATCTTTAACAGAAACTCCTATATATGTTAGGCCTGTAGGCTTTTCTTTAGTTCCTCCTGTTGGACCAGCTATTCCTGTTGTTGATATTGCGCAGTCAGCTCCCAAAAGGCTTTTTACACCTTCAACCATTTCTCTCGCAGTTTCTTCGCTAACAGCTCCAAACGTGAGCAGGGTATTTGGATTTACATTCAAAACCTTCATCTTTACCTCATTTGTGTATGAAACGATACCGCCCAGAAAGTATTCAGAACTTCCTGGAACGTTCACGATCCTTGCTGCAACCAACCCGCCAGTGCAGCTTTCAGCAGTTGCAAGCTTGAGTCCTTTCTCCAAAATGATCTCTTTCAGTAAAAACTCTACTCTCATATCTTCCCCCTTATTGCCCTTAGACTAAATTATATAATTATTTTCACAATTGAGCTGGAGGAACCCATGTCAGAGAAAGTTGACTATAAGAACACGCTTAATCTACCAAGAACAGATTTTCCGATGAGAGGGAATCTTCCTAAAAAGGAGAAGGAGATATTAAATAGATGGGAGTCTATTGAGCTTTATATCAAGCTTAAAAATGCACATAGGAACGATGAAAAATTCGTTCTCCATGACGGTCCACCCTATGCAAACGGAAATATCCATATTGGGCATGCACTTAACAAAATTTTGAAGGACATTATTGTTAAGTCAATGTTCATGCAGGGGTACTTTTCTCCCTTCGTTCCCGGATGGGATTGTCACGGACTTCCTATAGAACATGCGGTTTTTAAGAAGATCAAGAAAAGGAAAGAGGAAGTTGACCCTATCTCTGTTAGAAAGATGTGTAGGGAATATGCAGAGAATTGGATCGATATTCAGAGGGAAGAATTTAAAAGGTTAGGAGTAATTGGGGATTGGGAAAATCCGTACATAACGATGGATCCAAAGTATCAAGCTGATATCGTTAGAGAACTTGGAAAATTCTTTGAGAAAGGTCTTGTTTACAGAAGGAAAAAGCCTGTATATTGGTGTCCAAGTTGCGTTACTGCTCTTGCTGAGGCTGAAATTGAGTACTCAGATGAAAAATCTCCATCAATATACGTTAGGTTTAGCATTGTTGATGATAATGGTTTAAAGCTTCCAAAGAACACCTACCTTGTTATCTGGACAACAACTCCATGGACACTTCCTGCAAACGTTGCTGTTGCAGTAAATCCAGATTTAACCTACGTACTTTTAAGCGGAGAAGATGCAAACTACATTGTTGCTAAGGATTTGTACAGGGAATTTCTTGAAAAGACAGGTCTTAAGTTAGAGCCTACAAGGGAATTTGTTGGTAAGGAACTTGAGGGAATAAAGTACAGACATCCATTTATAGATAGAATAGGAACGGTAGTTTTAGCAGATTACGTCGCTTCTGATACAGGTACAGGAATGGTTCATATAGCTCCTGGACACGGTGAGGAGGACTATGAGGTAAGCCTTAAATACAATCTTCCTGTTTTAGTTCCTGTTGATGATAATGGAAGGTTTACCGATGATGTTCCTTCTTGGCTTTCTGGAGTCTCAATATGGAAGGGAAACGAACTTATCATAGATAAGCTAAAGGAACTTGGTGCTCTGCTCTTTTCTGAAGAGATTATCCACTCATATCCTCACTGCTGGAGATGTAAGAAACCCGTTATCTTTAGGGCAACTCCTCAATGGTTCATTTCCCTTGATAGCGGAAATCCAAGTTTGAGGAGTGTGGCAGTTTCTGAAATTGAAGAGGTGAAGTGGATTCCTGAATGGGGAGAGATAAGGATTAAGAACATGGTTGAAACAAGGCCAGATTGGTGCATATCACGACAGAGGTACTGGGGAGTTCCGATTGTTGCTTTTTACTGTAAGGATTGTGGTTCTTACATTATGTCAAGAGAAATTGCTGAGCATGTTGCAGAGATATTTGAAAGCGAGTCAGCCGATGCATGGTATTTGAAAACCCCTCAAGAGCTGCTTCCTGAAGGTTTCAAATGTCCCTTCTGTCAAGGGACGAATTTTCAAAAGGAGATGGATATTCTTGATGTCTGGTTTGATTCAGGAAGTTCACATGCAGCTGTTCTTGAAAGGAGAAAGGAGCTAAAGTGGCCTGCAGATATGTACCTTGAAGGTTCAGATCAGCATAGAGGTTGGTTCCAGGCAAGCCTTCTTGAGTCCTGTGGAACAAGGGGAAGAGCGCCTTTTAGAACGGTTTTAACTCATGGGTTTACCCTTGACGGTAAAGGAAGAAAGATGAGTAAATCCCTTGGGAACGTTATAGCTCCCCAGAAGGTTATTGATAAGTTTGGAGCTGATATTCTTAGATTGTGGGTTTCAAGTGAAAATTACACGGAAGATGTCAGAATTTCTGACGGTATACTTAAGCAGGTTGCTGAAAGTTACAAGAAGATAAGGAACACCTTTAGGTTTATGCTTGGAAATCTCTACGATTTTACTCCAGGTGATTTAGTCTCTTACGAAAATCTTGAAGAGATTGATAAATGGGCTTTAAACAGGCTTTATGAGGTCACCAATGAGATAATTAAATCCTATCAGAGCTTTTCCTTTAACAAGATCTTTAGAGCGGTTTACAACTATTGCTCAGTTGAGCTTAGTTCAGTTTACCTCGATATCTTAAAGGATACTCTTTACTGTGAGTACCCTTCCTCCATGAAAAGGAGAAGTGCTCAAACAGCAATTTACCAGATTTTAACAACACTGAACGTCCTTCTTGCTCCAATCCTTTCTTTCACAATGGAAGAAGTCTATTCCTTTATTCCTGGAAGGGAGGAAGAATCAGTTTTTCTTGAGGAATTTCCTGCCATCTGTGATGAAATCGATAGCGAGCTTATATCAAGGTGGGAGGTTATATTAAAGGTTAAATCTTTGGTTAATAAGGCTCTTGAGATTGCAAGGGATAAGAAGTTGATAGGTCATTCTCTTGAGGCAAATGTAAAGGTTTATGCAGATGAGGAGATGTACAGGTTTCTTAAGGACTATGAAGAGAAGTTGCCCATCATATTTATAACGTCACAAGCTGAACTGCTTCCCTTTAAAGAATCTGAAAGTGCTGTTGTTGATAGCGAGATCATAAAAGGGGTTGCTGTTGAGGTAGAGAGGGCTAAAGGTAGGAAGTGTGAAAGGTGTTGGATGTACAGCGAAACTGTTGGTAAAGACCTTAACTATCCTGATGTTTGTGAAAGGTGTGCTGAAGTTTTAAGGAAGCTTGAGGAAGAGAAGTGAAATACAGAGTGAAGGAGTTACCAGAATCGGAGAGGCCAAGGGAAAAGCTTTTAAAGTACGGCGTTGAATATCTCTCTGATGCTGAACTTCTTGCAATAATCTTAAGGAACGGAACAAAAGAGAGAAATGTAATTGAACTTGCAAGGGATATCCTTAAAAGCTTTAATGGGATAGCCGGTCTTGTTAACGCTCACCTTAGTGAGATCTCCTCATTCAAAGGTCTTGGTAAGGCTAAAACTGCAACTTTAAAGGCGGCTATTGAGTTTGGGAGGAGAGCTTACAGGAACTTTGATAGCAGGAAAAGGGTAACCTCTCCGGAGGATGTTGCAGATATTGTGTGGGATGATCTCAGACATGAAAAAGTTGAAGTTTTCGGAATACTTACCCTTGATGTAAAAGGTAATCTCATTGGGAAACACAAAATAACAAAAGGTGGAGTTAATTTCTCATCCATATCTCCAAAAGAGGTATTTAGCCCTGCAATAAGGGACCTTTCATCTTCTGTTATTCTATTTCACAATCATCCATCTGGTGACCCTTCCCCAAGCGGTGAAGATTTGAGGGTAACAGAAGTTTTGAGAAAGGCAGGAGACTTGCTTGGCATTGAAGTTGTTGATCATATTATATTTGGGTTGGATAAATTTTTAAGCTTGAGAAAGGAAGGTTTGATCTAATGGAAGTAAGAGAAATCCTGCAATCCTTTAAGGAGAAAAGAGTACTTATTGTTGGTGATTTGATGGTTGATGAGTATGTGTTCGGTCACGTTGAAAGGATATCTCCCGAAGCTCCTGTTCCCGTTGTTGAGGCGAAGGGAACAGACGTTAAACTTGGGGGAGCTGCAAACGTTGCAAACAACCTTCTTTCGCTTGGATGTAAGGTTTCCATTCTTGGTGTTGTTGGGAATGACAGAAAGGGAAGGCTCTTGATTGAGATGCTTGAAAATCTTGGTGCGGACGTAAGTTGGGTCCTTGAAGACAGTGAAAGGCCAACAACAGTTAAAACAAGGATAATAGCCGGCTCTCAGCAGCTGTTAAGAGTTGATTGGGAGAATAGAGAAACTGTAAGCGGAAGAATACTTGAGAAGATGCTTTTGACATTTGAGAAGAATTACGTTGACTTTGATGCTGTAATAATCTCAGATTACGGAAAGGGAGTGGTTAACAAGGAGATTTTTGACGTTACAGGTA
Source organism: uncultured bacterium (assembly GCA_964545225.1). Lineage (GTDB taxonomy): Bacteria > Aquificota > Aquificia > Desulfurobacteriales > Desulfurobacteriaceae > CAZJFY01. The sequence continues at coordinate 8,434 of CAZJFY010000014.1, forward strand.
AAGTTAAGAGGGATGGAAAAGTGGTTTCCGTTGACCCAAAGGAGAAGAATTTCCCCATCTATAGGGATGTAACAACAATGACTCCGAACATCAAGGAAACTCTTCAGGCAACCGGAATAAAGCCTGATACAGAGGAGGAAGCAGAAAGGGCTGGTTTGAAATTGGTGAATATGTTTAATCTCGATTTTTCCCTAATAACGAGAGGTGAGAAAGGGTTGAGCATAGTCGGAAGAGATTTTGTAAAACATATACCTGCAAGGGCTAAACAGGTATACGATGTAACTGGCGCTGGAGATACTGTTATAAGCGTCTTTACCCTTTCTCTATGTAGTGGAGCACTACCTGTTGAGGCGGCTGAAATTGCAAACGTAGCAGGTGGAATTGTTGTTGGTAAGCTTGGAACAGCGACAACAAGTGTAGGGGAAATTCTAAAAGCTTTTTATCAGAATGAGGAGTAAGATTATCAATATAACAGCGGCTATTATCCATTTAACGTAGCTTTTATTATTCCTCTCTTCTCTTTCCTTATAGTAATCTCTATCGTATATCCCCATCTTTACCCCCTTGAGATCTTCCTATAAACTGTTCCTGATGGTAAGTCTTCAAGAGCTATTCCCATCCTGTTTAGCCTATCCCTTATGATATCTGCAAGGTCAAATGCTCTTCTCTTCCTGAGTTCGCTTCTCACATCTATTAAAAGTTTTATCAGCTCATCCTCAATGCCTGTTTCAAGCTCAAGTTCAAGTTTAAATCCTAGGGTTCTAAGGAGGTTTTCAACAGTTTCAATTGCTTCAATGACCTGTAGCTTTTCAGCTTTGCTGATTTTGTTTTCCTTTATTGCCCTGTCTTTTATGCTGTTTGCCTTCTTTAAAAGTTCAAAAAGAATACCGATGGCTTTTGCTGTATTGAAGTCATCATCCATTGAGATTTCAAATTCTCTCCTGTAAGCATCAACGTCAAGGGATTCCCCTTCACCTTCACGTTCAGGAAGTTCCTTAACAATTTCTATTGAGCCGATAAAATTGAGAATTCTCTGAAGACCTCTTTGAGCATCTTTAAGCTTTTCAAAGGAAAAATCAATGGGGCTTCTATAGTGGGTTAAAAGCAGGAAAAGCCTTAAAACATCAGGTTTAAACTCCTTTAAGATATCCTTTACTGTAAAGAAGTTTCCAAGTGATTTGCTCATCTTCTCTTTATTGACCATAACGAACCCATTGTGAATCCAGTACCTTGCAAAAGTTTTACCTGTATAGCTTTCAGATTGTGCAATCTCGTTTTCATGGTGTGGGAATATCAGGTCAAGTCCTCCTCCGTGAATGTCCATGGTTTCACCGAGATACTTCATTGACATTACAGAACACTCAATATGCCATCCTGGTCTTCCATATCCCCAGGGAGAGTTCCACCCCGGTTCACCAGCTTTTGATTTTTTCCAGAGAGCAAAGTCAAGAGGGTCTCTTTTCCTTTCTCCTGGTTCAATCCTTGCTCCGGCAAGGAGCTCCTTAACGTTTCTTTTTGATAGTTTTCCATATTCAGGAAAGCTGCTAACAGAAAAGTAAACATCGCCATCTGATTGATATGCATGCCCTTTTTTTATGAGCCCTTCAACAACCTCAATGATTTCTCTAATGTGTTCGGTTACCTTTGGTTTGTAAGTTGGTTCTTTAATGTTCAGTGCCTTCATATCCTCTTCATAAGATTTGATGTATTTCTCTGCAACCTCATTCCAGGGAATACCTTCTTCATTTGCCCTATTTATAATTTTGTCATCAATGTCTGTGTAGTTTCTAACGTAGATGACATCATACCCTTTAAACTCAAGCCACCTTCGGATAACGTCAAATACGATTGCGCTTCTTGCATGTCCGATGTGAGCATGGTCGTAAACTGTGGGACCGCAAACGTACATCTTCACTTTTTTATCTTCTAATGGTATGAACTCCTCTTTTTTGTTGGTTAATGTATTGAAAATTTTCACCATCTCAGCCTCCTTTTGTGAGTTTGAATTATAGGAAATTTTGTTTTTCTGCATAAATTAGTATGTGTTAACTTTTGGAGGTAAAATGGTAATCTCTGTTACTGGTGGAAAGGGAGGAACTGGAAAATCAACGATTTCGGTGAACTTGGCAGTTTTGCTGAAGTTCACTCTTGTTGACCTTGATGTTGAGACTCCAAATGCTCATATACTTTTGAGGGAGAACTTAAGGAACAGGGAGGAAGTTTATTCCTTCTATCCGGTTTTTTGCTGGGAAAGTTGTTTAAAGTGCGGTGCATGTGCTAATGCTTGCAACGATAACGCTATACTGATGAATGCTGAAGGTTATCCATTTCTCATTGAAAGCCTCTGTTCAGGGTGTACTGCCTGTAAGCTTGCGTGTCCTGAAAAGGGGGCAATCAAGGAAGGTGCAAGGGTTATAGGATTTACCTATTCTTTTGAAACGAACTATGGATTCAGGCTCATTACAGGTGAGCTCCTTGAAGGTGAAGAGAAAACCTTCAAAGTGCTTTTACAGGCTAAGAAAAGGGCTTTAAAGGAAGGTGGCGAAAACTTAATAATTGATACAGCAGCAGGTTCAGGAAACTCCGTTTTTAAAGCTCTTGAGGGTTCAGACCTTGTAATAGCTGTTACTGAGCCAACTCCCTTTGGCGCAAGTGACCTTGAAAGAATTTTAAGAATAACCGACCACCTTTCAATTAAGACGTGGATAGTTATTAACAGAAGCGGTACTGGTGATGAGCGTGAAGTTGAGAAGTTAGCGGATATGTTCAACGCTAAAGTGATTGAGAGGATTCCTTACAGCACGCAGATTGTTGAAAGTTACTTTTCAGGAGTTCCCATTTCACTTTCAGATTCGCCGGATGCACTTCCTTTTAAAAGGCTTTGCAAGAGAATTTTGGAGGAGATGAATGCAGATAACAATAGCAAGCGGTAAAGGTGGTGTAGGGAAGTCATCAATCACATCTTCACTTATCTACTTAATTTCAAAGAGCAAAAAGGTAATTGCTGTTGATGCGGATGCAGATGCTCCTAACCTCTCCATAGTTTTCGGTGTAAGAGATTGGGATTTTGAAAAACCCTTGGAAGGTGGAAGAGTTGCGGTTATAAGTAGTGATAAGTGTAAAGGATGTGGAATATGCCAAGAGCATTGTCCTTACGAGTGTATATACAGGAAAGGGCAAATTTACAGAGTTGAGGAAGTTATTTGCGAAGGCTGTAATGTTTGCTCTCTTGTATGCCCTTATGATGATGTTATATCGTTTAAACCCTCAATTTCAGGGGTCGTTAAGGGTAGAAAAACAGATTACGGTTTTTATCTTATATCGGCAGACCTTTTCCCGGGAAGACCAAATTCTGGAAAGCTTGTTTTTATGGAAAAGCAGATTGCAAGGGAGAAGGCAGAGGAAGAAAATGCTAACTACATAATTATAGATTCTGCTGCTGGCATCGGGTGTCAGGTGATAGCAAGCATTAATGGAAGTGATGCTCTTATCTGTGTCGTTGAACCTTCGCCATCATCTTTTAACGATTTCAAAAGACTTCTGAAGGTGGCTGAACACTTCAAAATTAAAGTTTACCTTCTCATAAACAAGTTTGATATTAATGAAAAGTTTACGAAATCCATCCTCGCATTTGCCGAAGAAGAGGAAATTGAGCTAATAGGTAATATACCTTATGATGATCACGTCATCAAGGCAATATCAGCTGGGA
>CAZJFY010000015.1:0-7401 GCA_964545225.1 uncultured bacterium
ATGGCTAAAATCTAAAACGTTATTGTAAGTGTTCCACTTTTTTTTCAAAATTAATGTTCCACTTTTTTTTCAAAAATATAATTTGTATTTACAACAGTTACAAAAAAATTGGCTCCCCGGGCCGGCCTCGAACCAGCGACCTGGTGGTTAACAGCCACCCGCTCTACCCGCTGAGCTACCGGGGAACCGTGCAGAGGAAAATATATTAACAACCCAACCAAGTGTCAAGTAATTCTCACAAATTGGACTTCAATGCTTTTAAACCAATATCCTTTCTGTAATGCATACCATCAAAGTGAATTCTGTTTATTGCTTCATATACTCTTTCTCTTGCTTCAACAATATCTCTGCCAAGAGCGGTAACATCCAAAACCCTTCCCCCATTAGTCACAAAATTCCCATTACTTAAAGCTGTACCAGCATGGAAAACAACTATACTGTCTAACTTTTCAGCCTCTTCTATTCCAGTAATTACTTTTCCTTTCTCATACTTACCAGGATAACCTTTAGAAGCAAGGACAACGCATATAGAAGTATCAGATATCCACTCAAGACTATCAATTAGATTACCACTTGCAGCACTCATACAAACATCAACCAGACTTGAGTTCATTCTCCTTAAAATTGCTTGCGCCTCAGGATCTCCAAATCTAACGTTAAATTCAAGAACTTTAGGTCCATCCTTCGTTATCATAAGGCCAACATAAAGAACACCTTTAAAGGGCATCCCCTTTTTGTTCATGCCATCAATAATTGGAAAAACAATTTTCCTCTTTACTTCCTCCTCAAGCTCTTGAGAAAGAATCGGAGCCGGGGAATAAGCTCCCATACCACCAGTGTTTGGACCTTTATCACCATCAAAAACTCTTTTATGATCTTGAGAAGTTGCAAGAGGAATAAATTTCTTTCCATCAGTAATAACGAGGTAAGAAGCTTCTTCCCCCTCCAAGCAATCTTCAACCACAATCCTTCTGCCCGAGTCACCAAAAATCCTTTCAACCATAATTTTCCTTACAGCTTTAACAGCTTCATCAACGGTCGAAGCTACAAAAACACCTTTTCCAGCTGCAAGTCCGTCAGCTTTTACAACAATCGGAGCTCCTTTTTTTCTTATAAAAGCCTCAGCTTCTTCAGGATTATCAAAAACCTTAAAATCTGCCGTTGGAATGTTAAATTCCCTCATCACCTCTTTTGCAAAAACTTTACTGCCCTCAAGCATCGCGGCAGATCGTGAAGGACCAAACAAATTCAATCCTCTCCTTTCAAATTCATCATATATCCCAGCAACAAGAGGAGCTTCTGGACCAACAATCGTCAGATCCACTTCATTACTTTCTGCAAACTCAGCAACTGATACTATATCGGTTGCCTTAATGGGTTCACACTTGGCTAACTTTGCTATTCCGGGATTTCCGGGAACGGCAAAAACTTCATCAGCATCTTGAGAAACCTTCCAGACAAGAGCATGCTCCCTTCCTCCTGAACCAACAACAAGAACCTTCATATCCCTACTCCTTAATGTACTCCTGCGAAATTATAACAGTATCTCCCACCCTTTTCATAACAATTCTATACCTCGGTTTAACACGTGCTTCTGTATAAACCTTTCTAATGTAATTTTCTGTTTCTGCATAAGGAGGGACAGAACCATACCTATCCACAGCATTAGGCCCTGCATTATAAGCTGCAAGAGCAAGTTTCCAGCTCCTATACTTATTATAAAGCTGCTTTAAATACCTTGCTCCAGCCTCCAGGTTCTCATCAACATCATAAGGGTTCTTAACGCCAAGTTTTCTTGCTGTACCCGGCATTAACTGACATAAACCTTTAGCTCCTTTATTAGAAACTGCTCTCGGGTTAAAGTTTGATTCAGCCCTTACAAGGTTAAGGAAAAGCCTTTCAGGAATTCCAAACTTCTTAGCACAAAACCTTACTTTTCCTTTTATGTAGTTTAAAGAGGTTGCTGGTGGAGATTTAAAATTCTTCTCACCAGATCCCTCAATGTATATAACTCCCCCCTTTTCATAAACTTTAATCCAACCAAAAGCACGACTACTGAGAACTAAACTAATCAAGAATATACATAAGGTTAACTTTTTCAACATTCCCCTCTAAAATGCTTGAAAGTGAGTTAAAAATGGCTTCTGTTTTCTCTCCAAACAACTTCTCTACAAAAGACTTTTCCCTCTTTACTCTGTAAAGGCTTGCTTTTGGAGATTTGGAGATTTCCTTTGCAATATTAATGGCTTTATTGAGATCCCCAATTTCGTCAACCAACCCAAACTTCTTTGCCATTCTTCCGGTAAATACCCTTCCATCACCAATTTTCCTAACTTCCTCTTCAGGAATTCCTCTACTTTCAGAAACTGCTTTTACAAATTGATCATAAGTATCATCTATCATACTTTGAAGGATACCAATATCGGAAGGATCAACCTCTTTGAAGGGATTTAGGAGATCTTTATGCTTTCCGCTTTTGATAGTAATGACTTTTAACCCAATTCTATCAGCAATTTTCTTGAAGTTAAAAGTCTGAAGAACAACACCAATGCTTCCAGTTATCGTACCAGGATTTGCTACTATCTTAGTTGCAGGAAGGGAGATGTATAAACCACCAGAAGCAGCAACTGAACCCATTGAAACAACGACAGGTTTCCTCTCTTTAACCCTTTTAACTTCATTGTATATTTCCTGACAAGGAGCAACAACACCACCCGGTGAATCAACCCTTAGTACGATAGCTTTCACATCATCATCTCTTGATAAATCCTCAAGCTTCTTTACGTAGTAGCTTGAATCTGAAATAACCCCTTTGATCTCAAGAAGGGCAATCTTCTCTCCAGGGATAACCTCACTTTTAAACGTTCCCCTGAAAATACTTAAAACGATTATCAGCAGGAAAATTGCACCTAAAGCTGTTAAAAAAGACTTAAACTTCTTCATTGCTCACCCTGAAATGAAGTTTGGCAACCTTTCCTAAAGTTCGTTTAGGGATTCTGCTTACAGCTTCCTTAAGTCCAAGGTTTCCCTTTGGAAGCTTCAATCCATATCTATCTTCCAATTCCTTCATAACCCTAATTCTCTCAGCCTTGGCAACTATAGATGCTGCTGCCACTACGGGATCAACTTCAGCGTTTGGAACGACAACAACTTGAACTCTATCTCCAAAAGCTTCCTTAAGTTTAGGCTCAAGAGTGCTGCTGAACTTATCAACAATTACCTTCTTCGGCCTAAACCTTTTAATGGATTTCTCTAACAATTCTAAATAAAGATCATCAAGCATCTTGTTCAGGTTATTATACTTCTTATAAAGCTTATTATATGCTTCTGGAGTTAAAACCTTTATTGACCCGTTAAAGCTATTTTTTATGACATCCGCAAGCTTCAAAACCTTACTTTCAGACAGTTTCTTTGAATCTCTCACACCTAAAGACAGAAGCTTCCTCAAGCCATCTCCATCAGCATAGAGACAAGCAATTACTAAAGGACCAAAATACTCTCCCTTCCCCGCTTCATCACATCCAATTCGTGGTGTTAAATCAGAGTTTTTAAACATTAATTCATTGACCAAACTTTTAAGCTCTGAACAACCTTTACCCCCAAAGACTACAGAACCTGAGCTGTAAATATCTACAATGCAATCCCCCTTCCTCAACCTATAAGCCACATTCTTTGGAGGTTGTTCTTCAACTGCCCCCAATCCCTTTAGAAACCTTACAATATCTTCAACCACTTCTAATCACCTTATATTAAACTCAAAACCTATTCCGGTTTCCGGACCGTAGTAACTATTGTACCTTGTCTCAAGATAGAATTTTCTAATCAAAAACATCTGAATACCTACGCTATATTCCGGCCTCTGACCTGTAGTTTGGTAACCAAGGATTTTAAACCTGTCAGTAAACTTCTTAGACATTGAAAGCTTAACGACTGTTTCACCATACTTTGTTATGTAAGGTTCAACAGAAAAAGCCTCTAATCTCAATCCCTTCGTAAAACCTCTTTCAACAGGCTTTAAAAATGCCGATGTAATGTAATAAGCAACTTGAACGGCCGGGAAAAGTTCACTACTCCTTTCAATCTCTTCCGGAGAAGCTCCTGTAGTTATAAGGTTAAGAATCTGTTCTCGACTCAAAGGAGGGTCAGAAGAAAGGTACAAGCTCGGAGATGACATTTTACCCCTAACATTCATGTAAACATAATAATCTGAAACTCTTGCCGAAGCAATTAAGTTTATCTTTCCCTTAAGCTCTGACAAATCCTCTATAGTTCCAGAACCATAAGATACATCAAACTTCTTACCCATATAGTTTATCCATCCGGATGAAATATAATAACTTCCAGGAATAACAATCTTCTTTCCCTTTGTTTTTAACCTTAATCTTGGAAGTATTTCCATTGACCAGATATCTGTATTTATTACAAAAGGTTCAATGAAGTTTAGTGAAATATCTACTGAGACAGGAAACGTCAATTTTTCTCCTTTACCTACTTTCAGACTAATAAGCTTCGCCTTTGAAACGTTAAGCTCTCCGCTTAAAATTTTCTCTCTTAAAAGAAGATTCCCTGTTACGCTTGCCTTCCATAAACCGCTTCTACCAAAAGGAAAATCGATAAAAGATATCAAGAAACCCTTCTTTTTTGAACCGGTAATCACCAAATTGCCATCACCAACATTTCCCTCAGCAAAAAGAGATTCAACTCCCTGAGGCGAGATTTTTACATCAACGGTACCAAAACTTAATCTTCCAAGAACATAAGAAAGCCTCAGCGAAAGGTTCTTAGAAAAGATAGAAATCCTGTAATCAAGGTTATTGGTATATTCTACATCTCCTTTTACCTTTAACTTTCCTCTAACTGATGAAACGTATTTCATTAACCCAAACCTGTTTAAAATCCCTTTCAAGCCAACTTCTGAATCGATAGATGCCTTTAACGTGCCATTTAGAACTTCAACAGAGCTAATATCAATCCAACCATCAATGTAGGAAAACTTCATATCTGAAACGAGAACTTTACCCTCTCTGAAATTCAGATATACTCCGGAAACGGAATACAGCTTGTAGAACCTTTCAGGATAGATTGAGATTACAGGAATGCTTAGAGTTCCATTCAAACTTGATATATCAAAGTTCCTCATAGAAAACTTTGGAACAGCCATACCTATTTTCACTTTATAGTTCTTTAGATTTAGCATTAAATCCTTTATCACTCCTGAAACGCCTACCCTGGTTCCATCAACAGTAAGAGAAACCCTACTCTCGTTTGACTTAACTTCTATATTCCCTCTGTTTTCAGGTTCAGAGATTAACCCTTTGAAACTGAACTGTACTGGACTAAAGTAATTGGAATTAACATTACCCTTTCCTACAAGATTAACATCAAATTTATCAAGCGTTCCACTTAAACTGCCATTAAAATCCAATGTAGTATTAGCAAATCCAATCTTTCTACTTGCCAATAGATGAAAGCCTCCATCTATGCTCCTGTCCGAAATATTAACCTTAAGGAGCAACCTGCCTTTACTACTATCGAAATCCCGCAAACCGAAGTTAACAACCCTTAAAAGCAGCTTTTCCCGTTTTAAAGAGACAGAAAAGGTCCCATTTCTCAAGTAAAGGTTTCTAAGGGAAACAGCATTTACGTCTCCATCAAAGGAAAACTCTAAACCTCCATCATAAGAAATCTCTCCAAAAACCTTAGAAACATTCCCTGAAATATCACCAAGCAAGAATTGACCTGAAAAGTTTTCAACAGAAACTGATACATTTAAGTTTTCCTTTATTTGCTTTAGATTAGGAATACTTAAATCAACGTTGCCAGAAATAGACCCGAATAAGTTAATCGGAATTCTTACCTTCAGTCTCCTTACAATATTCATAACCTTTTCAACACTTACATCCTGCACTTTTAAGGAAAGGTCTGCTGAAAGGCCTGGCCTTATAGTAAGATTAAGCTTGTCCAAAACGACTTTTTCATCATCAGTCTCACCACTGAAACGGAGAACATAATCGCTAAGGTATGCATTACCCTTAACAGAACCTATCGCCTCTCCCTGAAAGAGGAAATTCTCCGATGAAAACGAGAACAGACCTGAAGGATTCCTTAAAGAACCCCAAAGCTTACCATCTCCGTCTGCATTTCCTGAAAGCCCCGCTTTCTTTAAAAAAGAGAGACAGGAAACATCAAAGTTCTGAAACCTTGAATAGGAAACAATGTTTAAAGTCCCAATGTTAATTGCTCCTTGAGAGATAACGCTTCCATCTTTTCCACTCAGCATAGTTTTAAAGAACAGTATTTCCCCTACGGAAGTTTTTAAATTCAAGTTTCCTGATGCTTTATAACCTCTAAATAAAAACTCATTAACGTTAAGTTGAGCAGTAAATCTGGAAAGTTTCCAATTCTTGAAAGAAATGTTTGACTTTCCAGAAGCAACAAGCTTGGGTATCCACTTAACATGCTTTCTCACACCCATGGACAGTAAAATTTCTTTAAAGTTAACCTTTTTACATGATAAAGTTCCATTACCAGTGCCATTTAATACATCAGCATTAAGATTACCATTGATTTTACCTTTAAAATCGGCAGAAAAATCTGCGTTTAGGAATCTTCCATTTAATAGTTGCCCGTTAGATGATAGATCTTTTATAAAGTTACCTTTAATAACCAATTCATAAGAGTGAAACCTAAACTGTAAAGTTGGAGCCCTTAAAGACCCAAAAAACCTGAACTCAGCAAATGCTTGCCCAAGTGAGATATTAAAAGGTTTCCTCAACTTTAAATCGTTAATCTCACCTTTCCCGGAAAGGTTTAGAGAGAACTTGTCTAAATATCCGGAGAATTTAAGCAAGCTTTTATCTTTCTTTAAAATTCCATCTTTTATAAAGATTTTCTTATAAACTTCTCCAAAAACCTCAAGATTGAAAAAGTTTTCTTCATCATAAAATACTGAACTTTTAAGTTCAAAAGACCTATTTAGCTTTTTAAAGTGAGATTCCCCGGAAAACTTCTTAAATCTAAAACTCCCAGAAGCATCAATCAGAGAGAAATCCTTATTAAAGTTCAAATTGCCATCAAATAAGAAGCCATTGTAAGTTAATCTGAAACGTTCAGTTTTTATTAAGTTATTGCTAACGTTTCCAGAAATATTGCTTACAACGAAAGGATTACCATTCAGAATTCCTCTTAAACCCTTAAGTTCAAAGCTCTTCTTTCCAAGGTAAAGCCTTTCAAAACTCAAAAAATCGTTGCCAGCTTTTATAAGAGCATTTTTAATATCTAAACAGCAGTACTTAAAACCAAGAGGGATTCTCCCTACTTCAGGGAAGTACCTTTTATAGAATTTCTTTTCCTGTTTAACTCTTACTTGTAATGAATCAACCTTCGCAAACTTAATGAAAG
>CAZJFY010000015.1:7501-11837 GCA_964545225.1 uncultured bacterium
TTTTCCTGTTTAACTCTTACTTGTAATGAATCAACCTTCGCAAACTTAATGAAAGGTTTAACATTGCTAATGGATTTTAATATGTCTATCTCAATGGTTGCATTGGTAATCTGCACAAATCGCCTTTCATCTCTGTACCGAAAGCTGCTAAAAGAGCAAGTTGTTATTTTTCCAAAAGATACGCTTAATCCATCAAGTTTAAATTCAGTAACTCTCTTTTTAGTAAGATAAAAGTTAAAAATTTCCTGTCCAATTTGAAAGGACACGTAAATAAATAAAACAATCAAAATAACCCTTAAAACTCTATGTAACCTTCCCCTTTTAATGGAAACCAATAATTCTTTTAAAAATTCTTTTCTATTCAATACTTAACTCCATAGTTTCCCAAAACCTGCACTTTGGACACTGCCAAACGAAAGATGCCACCTCATAACCACAGTTACAACACCTATACTTAGCAACACCTTCCTTTGCCAGCTCCAAGTATTCCAGCATGTCTTCCATTACCTGCTCGTTCATCCCTAAATCACGCTTAATTCTAAACTGCATTTCCCTCAAGGTTGCATCCCTTGGATAGATTGAAACCGCTTTCTCAACCCATCTTAGAGCATTCTCAAGGTCATTTTTAGATATGTAAATATCGATCAAAGCCGTTAACAAGTGGTAATCAAGTCCAATACTTGATAAAATATTTTCCAACAATCTCTCCTCAACCTGCATGTAATCAAGTAATAAATTCACGAAAGCTTCTGATCTGCCCCTTAAAAGCTTCATTCCAGTAATTGCGCTGGAAACAGCTTTCTCTTTCTCTCCTATAGAAAAGTAAATCCTTGAAAGGGTATAATAGAAAAACGCATTAGGCAGAGGTGATTTTATTTCTCTTAGAATTTTCAGAGCTCTGTCCAAGTTACCACTATCAATGTACCTATTTGCAATGAAGAGCTTCAAATAGTTAAGCTCTTCCGAAAACTCTTCACTAAACTCGTTTGCCTTCTCAAGGAACTTAAGCGATTCTTCCCAGTTGTTACATAACTGCTTAATATCAGAAATCTCCTTGTAAAAAAGCCCTTCTGTAGGAAACTCCTGAATTGCTAAATTTGCCTGCTTTTCTGCTCTATCAAGGAAACCAGCTTTTTTGTAGGTTACGATTAAGTTTAAAAGTAATAACTTCCTATCATTTTCGGATAACTGTCTCCTATCAAGGTTCTCAAGCAACTTAAGTGCTTTACTGTACTCTCCCCTTTCCCTCAAAAGAATAGAAAGGGTAATAAAAGCATAAAAGGGTTTTTCTATGTCAAACTTTGGCAAATCCTTGATTTCATGTAACTTTCCAATAGAAACGTTCCTGAGAAATTGTTCTAATGTTAAGGACCTCCTCCTAATGAACGTCTTCTTAAAAAACTTAATCATTACTTTCCCAAAACCTTTTCAGTACATCATACGTGTCATCAAGGGATTGAGGAATTACCTTTACTCCCGAAATTACTGGCATGAAGTTTGTATCCCCCAACCACCTTGGAACAACGTGATAGTGAACATGACTATCAAGGCTTCCACCCGAGGGTTTCCCGAGGTTTAAACCTATATTAAAGCCGTGAGGACTGTATGCTTTCCTAATAACTTCAACAACTCTCTTAAGGAGAACGTTTATCTCTAACAACTCATCATTGTTCAATCCCGTAAAATCACCTACATGTCTTATTGGACACACCATAACGTGCGCCGTGTTGTAGGGGAACCTATTCAAAATTACAACTGCTTTATCTCCCCTGTGTAATAAGAGGTTTTTCCTATCTTCAGAGCTATTGATTGCATTGCAAATAAAACAGGAAACCTGTTTTTCCGGAACACTGCTTACATAGGAAAGTCTCCATGGTGCCCATATAACTTTCAAATTACCCTCCATACCTCTGTCTAATTTTCTGTATAAGCTTCTCCGCAACAGGTTCAGGAATTCCTATTTTAGCAAGTTCTTTTGGTGAAACGTGCACAAGTTCGTTCAAGCTCGGATAAAACCTTTCTATAAGCTCTTTCCTTTTCTTTCCAATTCCTTTTATTCCTTCAAAAACTTCCTCCCTTATCTTCTTGCTTCTCAAATCCCTGTTAAAAGTTACTGCAAACCTATGAGCTTCATCTCTTAACTGTGTAAAGAACTTAAAAACTTCAGGATAGCTTTTTATCTTAATAACTTCACCAGAATCCGCATAAACCACTTCCTCTTTCTTTGCCAGGGAAAAGACCCTGAAATTGAGATTCAGCCTTTCTCTTACATCAATAGCAACTTTGAGATGTCCGATTCCTCCATCAACTATAACCAGTTCGGGAATGGACTTCCCATTCTTAAATCTTCTAAAAAGAACTTCATACATGGAAGAATAATCATCAACACCATTAACTGTTCTTACCTTAAACTTTCTGTAACTTGCCTTTTTAAGCTTCCCCCTTTCCCAAACAATACAGGATCCGACTGTTGCAAAACCTTGAAGAGTGGATATATCAAAAACCTCTATCCTGTTCGGAAGTTTTAAATTAAATAGCAAAAGGAATTCGCGAGAAAGCCTTTCATAATCAATACCCTTTAAATTCGTTCTCTCAAGGTTACTCCTTGCCAGAGGGATAATCTCTTCTGGAATACCTTCCACCTTAACATTTAACTCCCTTTCCACTTTAAAGTTCGAAAACACCAATTCAGGCTTGGAAAAACTTGAAATAGTATTTACTATCCACATAGTACCTATAGTATCCCTTGATAAAAGATCTTCTGAAAACTCTTCAAAATGGTAAACCTGTCTTCCATAAATAACACCATTCCTAACGATTAAAAGAACCCCTGAAAGAAAAACATCACCATCCAAGTAATAAACATTGCAATTTCTGAACCTTTCAAAGAAAAAACTACTTTTTTCATATATGTTCTTTAAAGATATCAACTGATCTCTTAAAATAGCAGCTCTTTCAAAATTCAAACTCTCAGAAAGGGATTCAATTTCAGAATAAAGTTCATCAATATATTTCTTAACGTTTCCTTCAAGAAAGGATATAACTCCCTTTACCTGCTCCATGTAGGTTCTCTTATCAACGAAATTACAACATGGAGCAGTGCACCTTTCAATATGATACTGAATACACGGATTTTGCCTCCTTCTTAATTCTTTACACTTCCTCAGCTTAAAAACCTTTTCAATTAAGTCTTTCATTAACTTTGCGCTCTTTGCAGGAATAAAGGGACCAAATTTTCTACCGTTTACCTTTTCCTTTTCCCGCACAACAATAACCCTTGGATATTCTTCTTCAGTTATCACTATGTAAGGATAACTTTTATCATCCTTCAAAAGAACGTTAAACTTGGGAAGATGTCTTTTAATGAGCTTAGCTTCCGTTATAAGAGCTTCCCTCTCATTTTTAACAACTACATATTCAAAGTCATTGGCATTATCCACTATTATTTTACTTTTACTGTTTGGATCTGAAGCTTTAAAGTGAGAAGTTAATCTCTTCTTTAGTGATTTTGCTTTTCCTACATAAATTACCTTCCCATTGCCATCAATGAACATGTAAACGCCAGGAAGATCAGGAACAGAATTAAGTTTTTCGAACATAAGATTTCCCAAAAGAATTTACTAACTATAAAGTATGGATGAAACCTTGAAATCAGCAACTATTCTAAAACAACAAAACCGTAAAACTTGCCAAAAAACTTTACTCTCTCTCCAACAGATGGAACCTTTCCAGCAGTAAGAGCCCTTAACTCATAACCTTCAGAAATGAAGTCTACAATGCCCAAGTTCCTCCCTTTACAGCGAACTGAATCCACAGAGGTTACAGTCCCTACAATATTGTAATTTCCACCTGTAGATTCAAAGATATAAGTATCAAACATTTTCTCAGGTTCCTTTTTAAATTCCCTTAATAACCTCTGAGTTTCCTCAATACCAACTTCTCTTTCGAGCTTTTCGAAAGCCTTCTCGCTTCCAGCTGAAGCAAGCTCAATCGTCTCTTTATTCTCCAATGCCATCTGGTCAATGTAATCAAGAGGGCTTATAGGTTCAACGCTTTTAGAATAAAGGGTTAGAGAAACCTTTACTTCAGATGATAACCTTTCAGGCAAAGCGCAAAGATTAACTAAGCTGAACTTAAAGGACTTCCCTGAATCATACTCTACTGCTTCTACTAAAAGGGTAAACTCCTCAAACGACCTAATTTTAAAATTAAAGTCCTCAAAAGTGTACACAGCTCCTTGTGAGAACCCTAAATAACAACCAAGTTCCTTCTCTTCAGCTCTTTTTAAAATGCCATCTGTTGTTCTTTTAAGCAGGTAAAGAAAGGAGGAAAATCC
>CAZJFY010000016.1:0-11459 GCA_964545225.1 uncultured bacterium
CTGTTGTGATAGGGGGAAAAGAAGATAGTGTGTTGGGAGAGTTTATTAAAGGAAGAGTAGAGGGGGTTTTAAATCTTTCAGGGAAGCTTTCTATTTTGGAGAGCATGGCAGCTTTATCATTTGCTAAAGCTGTTATCTCCAACGATTCTGCTGTTGTTCACATGGCAAGGGCTGTTAAGACAAAGGTAATCTCAATATTTGGTCCCACGCACCCATTTTTTGGTTTTGCTCCTTTCAGTGATGAGGGCATAGCTATTACCCTTGATTTACCTTGCTCTCCATGTTCGCTTCACGGGAAGAGAGCTTGCAGAAAACCTGATTGCTTTGAAATTGAACCATCCGTCATAGTTGAAAGGGCAATTGGTTTGATAAAATCTGCCTGAATCTGGAGATTTCATGGGCAGTTTAAGAAAACTAATCCTTGAATTCATAGCGATTTTTGTTTTAAGCTGGGTTGTAGAGTTTATATACCTTGGCGTTAAAGGTGTTCTTGAAGGTTCAATGGTTTCCCTCCTTGAGATGTCCCTCTCCTTCGATAACGCTGTTATGAATGCCATAGTTCTTTCAGCCATGCCGCCTGTATGGAGGAGGAGGTTTATAACGTGGGGAATAGTTTTTGCAGTTTTTGGAATGAGATTCCTCTTTCCTCTTCTCATAGTTTCTTTGACTGCTAAGATCGGAATGGTGGAGACTTTAGACCTTGCATTGCATAAGCCCGACGTGTATTCAGGATACCTCAAAGCTTCAGAGGAGATAATACTTTCATTTGGAGGGGCTTTTCTCTTCATGGTTTTTGTTAACTGGCTGTTTGATGCTGCGAAAAGGGTTCACTGGATTTTGTTCCTTGAGGAGAAGGCATCAAAGGTTGCAAGAGTTGGCGAGATTAAGCTCATTCTTGCTCTCTCTGTCGTTCTTCTTGTTGGGTCTTTGAAAGGAGAAGAAAGTATAACTCTTTCAATGGTTTTTGGTGTTTTCCTCTTTGAGGTAGTAAACTTTGTTAAGAGGTCTATTGATTACTTCAAGAAGGATAACGGTGTAAAGTCTGGATGGGCAAATTTTCTCTATCTTGAGCTGCTTGATGCCTCCTGTTCTCTTGATGGAGCAGTAAGCGCTTTTGCAGTTAGTACCAATTTGATAATTATCACTATCGGGCTTTCCGTTGGTGCTTTTATCCTGCGTTCATTGACGGTTTACTTTGTTGATACAGGGAAAGTGAGCCAGCTTCCATACATTGAACATGGAGCACACTGGGGTATAGGGGGGCTTGGTATCCTCATGATTCTTGAGCTGTTCATTAAGATTCCGGAGTTTGTAGTGAGCTTGATTGCTCTGTTCTTTATCCTCTCCTCTCTGTACTCATCCTTCAGGAAGTTGAAAGAGGATAAGGGGGAAAGTTCCCCAATCGGGGAACTTTCAAATTAGAATATTGTGTACCTGAAGTGGACGAAGTTAAGTATTTGCTCTGCATCTCTTATAACGTCTTCAATTACATCCTGAATTGTTCCTGTAAAGAGCTTTGACATTACCTTGCTGTTCATAACGCTTATGTAAACTTTACCGTTGCTCTTCTCATATACAGCAATGCTTGCAGGTACCTTTACTCCAAAGAACTTCCTGTCATCTGCAATGAGCATCCTTCCAGACAGATCAGCATTGCAGAACTTTATTATCTTCATGGGACCGATGTCTGGACCGCCGTGCTTTAAGACCTCTTCCCTCTGGTCAATTATGCTCACGATGTGCCATCCCGGTTGTTGATTAATTCTGTTGACAATGATTTCAACTGTTTTATCAAAGCTGTACGGACTCTCAATCTCCTTAAAGAGAAGATGAGGTGCTGCAATCTTGAACGTCAATCCTGTAAAAAAAGTCCCGAAAGCAAAACCTATTATTATTCCGATGATTAGCGCAAAGTTCCTCATTTTACTCCTCCGCCACACAGATTTTTTCTTCAAGAGCAGCTTGAACTGTCTTGTAAGCAACTATGCCAATAACCACTGTGGTTACTATTAGTAAAACTATTGATAACCACTTTAAGAAAGCGGTTCTAAACATCATGTACTGCAGGATTGTTGCTATCGTTATTGCATCAAGAGGGAACGTGTAAGCCCACCACGATATGAAAAACTTAAGCTTTGTGAACATCTTTACCATGAACGCGAGCTGCATGAGGAAGAAAAAGGCGATAAGGTAAAGGAACTGTGAAACTAAGTCGTTGCTTCCAAAGGTCATTCTCAAATAGCTTATAAACCCTACGGCAGGTGGAGCTATTAGAATGAAGAACGTTGGAATTAACCTTTGTGGCATTGGCTCGTGGAATATCATTCTGTAGGTTATTATTGTAAAGAGAACGAGCCAGAAGAACATTCCGAGCGTAAAGTAAAAGTATGAAACGTAAACCGGCATCATGTCAACACCCATGACAGGAACAAGGACATTACCAACTATGGGGATGAACCATGCAGGGTTTATGTGCTTTACGTGAAACTCTCCCCTTATCCAGAAGGAGATGACAGATAGGGTAAAGAACAGGTGAAGGGGAGCACCAATAAACCAGTAGACAACGGAGATTGTTGGAGCAAAGTCATAGTAGGCAATGGATATAAGGAGGAAGCAGATGGAGATTGTAGCGATAAAGGAGCTCTTTATCGGATGTTCATACTCCTTTTTAACTGCCTCAGGGTACTTGAGCCACTTTAACATGTAGGTTGTGAAAATTGCGAAAAAGAGAAACGTATCAACTGCAAGGAGTGAAAGGTAGATAATTCTCGGGAAGTTAAAGAAATGGTAAGCTTTCCCGTAAGCTATCACAAGCCCTGAAAGTCCCATGACCACTGCAAAGAGCTGGACTGGAAAGTGCTCAAGGCTCCTTTTTTTCTCTTTCTCTTCCATTGGCACCCCCGTAAACCTATTTGCTCATAGTATAATCATTTCATTATTAAATTGCAATAACAAAATGGACTATCTAAAATGGGATTTTATTTTTCTCCATTAGTGGGAAGGTTCCTCAACTTTTGCTCTTTCCTTAAGGAAACCTTCAATGAAGCTATCAATTTCTCCGTCCATAACTGCAGACACGTTTGATGTTTCAATGCCGGTTCTGTGATCCTTTACAAGCTGGTATGGTTGGAAAACGTAAGACCTTATCTGATTCCCCCATGCGATATCCTTGTGTTCACCTCTTGCCTGAGAGATTTTCTCTTCCCTCTTTCTTCTTTCTATTTCATAAAGCCTTGCCTTTAAGATCTTCATTGCTCTCTGCCTATTCTGTATCTGGGATCTTTCACTCTGGCATGTAACAACGGTTCCTGTTGGTATATGGGTAATTCTCACTGCAGAGTCTGTTTTGTTAACGTGCTGTCCTCCGGCTCCAGAAGCTCTGAACGTGTCTATTCTTATCTCATCATCTTTTATCTCAATTTCAACTTCATCTTCTATTTCTGGAACGACAATCACTCCGCAGAAGGAGGTGTGTCTCCTTGCATTTGAATCAAAAGGGGAAATTCTTACAAGTCTGTGTGTTCCATGCTCAGCTTTTAGGAGTCCGTAAGCATAACTTCCTTTAACGAGAATCGTTGCACTCTTAATTCCTGCTTCCTCATTTTCCTGAAGGTCAAGTATTTCCGTCTCAAATCCTTTTTTCTCTGCCCATCTAAGGTACATCCTCATCAACATGCTTGCCCAGTCACAGGATTCTGTTCCTCCTGCTCCTGCATGGATTGTAACTATGGCATTGTTCTTATCAAGTTCATCTGAAAGAAGAGCCTTGACTTCAAGTTCAGATAGCCTGTTTGTTATCCGTTTAAGCTCATTTTCTGCTTCGTTGAGAAGTGATGGTTCACTTTCCTCTTCGGACATCAATATGAGGGTTTCAACGTCATCAATTTCCCTTTCAATCTCTTCCCAGCTTTTGATTTCGTTTTCTATGGAGTTTCTTTCCCTTGATAGCCTTTGAGCCTTCTCCTGATCGCTCCAGAAATCGGCAGATGACATTTCACTTTCAAGCTCTTCAAGCCTTGATTTTAGCCCTTCAAGGTCAAAAATACCCCCTTATTTCGTTAAACTTATTCCTGACCTTATTAACTTCCTGTTTGAGTTCCTGAAGTTTCTCTATCAAATGTGCCTCCTTTAAAAGTTCTGCTTATTAAATTAAAACGATGAGCTTTTATTTCAAGTCTTCAGGAACCAGAAGCTGAAAATGGTATATTTAAGTATCGGAGAAGAAAATGGCATCTATAGCACCAACAGAAGTATTTAGTTTTGGGACAGTAGAGTTATTTGGGACAAAACTATCCCTCTCAATTACTGAAGTTGTTATAACAACCTGGGTAGCAATAGCCCTGTGCGTTGCCTTTGCAGTTTTCTTTACAAGGAAACTTTCACTGGAAAATCCCAGTTTAAGGCAGCTTTTTATTGAAACTGTCATTGTTGCCATAGCGAAGCAGATTAGGGAGTTTTCCGGAATGCCTGTTGCTGTGTTTTTTAACTTTATAGCAACATTGTGGCTCTTCGTTGCGTTTTCAAATCTCGTTGGCATGATTCCTCCTTTTTCAACCCCAACAAGTGATTTAAACGCGGTTGCCGGACTTTCAACGGTTGTCTTTTTCTCAACCTATTACTATGGGGTTAAGTTTTACGGTATCTCTTTTCTAAAGAGGTTCATTGAGCCAAATCCCGTGCTTCTTCCACTTAACATTGTGGGTGAGGTTGGAAGGATTCTGTCCTTAACTATCAGGTTGTTTGGTAACATGCTCGGATGGGATTTAATAATTGCTATGCTCGTTCTCCTAACAGGGATTATAGTTCCCGTTCCCTTAATGCTTTTTAACGTTTTGGGCGACCTTATTCAGGCTTACCTTTATGGAGCCTTAACGCTTGTCTACATAGTGGCAGGATTGAAGGTTGAGGAGATAGATAGGAAACTTGCAAATCTATATGAGGATTGGTATCAACTTTGAGGAGGATATCATGGATGGATTAACTGTTGTCTCAACCGTATCTATAATAACTGCAGGCTTGACTATTGCCTTGGGAGGGTATGCTCCGTCAAGAGGGGAGGGTAATGCTCTTGTAAAGGCTATTGAATCTGTGGCAAGACAGCCAGAAGCTGCAAATCAGATTATGAGACTTTTCTTTGTGGGCGCGGCCGTTGTTGAATCTGTTGCCATATATTCCCTTGTGATTGCTTTAGTAATTCTCTTTGCAAATCCCTTTGTTAGCCTGTTTGCCAAGTAGGAGTAACCATGAAATTCAACCTTTTGACTTTTATCTTTGAGATAGTCAACTTCTTTCTTCTCTTATGGCTTTTGAAGAAGCTCCTCTACAAACCGGTAATTTCTCTCCTGATGGAGAGAAAGAATCTAATTGAATCAAGGATGAGAGAAGCAAAGGAAGCTGAAGAGAAAGCTAAAAGGTTGCAGGAGGAGTACAGACACCTTCTTGAGAAGATTGAGGAAAAGAGAAAATCTGAAGTAGCAAGGATTACAAAGGAGGTTGAGGAGAAGAGAAGGCAGTTAGAGGAGCAGCTTGAGAGGGAGATGGAGCTTGAAAGGGAAAGGTTCCTCTCATCACTTGAAGCTGAAAAGGAGAAGTTTCTAAAGGAGATTAAAGAGGACATAATAAAACTCTCAGTAACTTTTTCATCAAAGCTACTTGAGAAACTGGCAGATAAGCACATCCATCAAAAGCTCTTTGACCTTTCAGTTGAACTTCTAAAGAAGATTCCTGAAGAGGAGAGGAAAAAGATTGTCGAGGAGATTAAAAGCAGAGGGGCAGTTCAGATTGAAAGCGCTTATCCGGTTTCAAATGAGAGGGTTGGTAGTTTAAAGAAGTTGATAAAGGAGCTTTTCGGAGTAGAGGCAAACATCTCTGTTTTAACCGATTCTTCCCTCATTGCTGGAGTTAAACTCCATTTGGGTTCAAAACTGATAGACAGTTCCCTAAAGGGGCAACTTGGCGTTCTGGAGACATTGTTAAGGGGGAAAATTGAAAGTACTTAAAGGTATTGAGAAGTACAGAAAAGCTCTTAAAGAGGTGATTGAATCTTATTCTCCGGAACCGATAGTTATAGAGGAAGGATGGGTTAGTTCTATCAAGGAAACTGTCGTTTCTGTCAAGGGATTATCAGCCGCAAAGTATTACGAGCTTGTTAAGTTTCAGAGTGGAGCAAAGGGAATTGTTATTGATATTCACGGCGAAGAGATAAGGGTGATGCTGCTTGATAGGGACAAACCTGTTCGCGTTGCAATGCCCGTTTTCAGAACTGATGTGATAGTTTCCGTGCCCGTTTCAAACAGAATTCTTGGAAGGATGGTAGATCCTCTCGGTAATCCTGTTGATGGTGGACTGCCAATTAAGAGTTCAGTTTTTTACCCTGTTGAGAGGGAAGCTCCTTCCGTATTTGAAAGGGAAGCCGTAAGGGAGCAGCTTTACACAGGGATAAAGCTTATTGATGCGATGTTACCAATAGGGAAAGGGCAAAGGGAATTAATCCTTGGAGACCCTTCGACCGGGAAAACATCAATAGCTGTTGATATGATAATAAATCAGAGGGGAAAGGATGTCGTATGTGTCTACGTTGCAATTGGTCAGAGAAAACAGAACATACTTGATGTTTACCAAGCGTTTAAGAAGTACGGCGCTCTTGATTATACCGTAATTGTCTCTGCTCCTTCAGATGAATTTGAGGGTATGAAGTTCCTTGCTCCCTATTCGGGGACAGCTATTGCAGAGTTTTTCCTTGATGAAGGGAAGGACGTTCTTATAGTTTATGATGACCTCACGAAACATGCATTTGCTTACCAGACAATTTCCCTTCTTCTTGAGAGGCCTCCCGGAAGGGAAGCTTTCCCAGGTGATATCTTTTACATACATTCAAGGCTCCTTGAGAGGTCCTGCAAGATAAAGGGAGGGGGTTCTATAACGGCAATTCCGATTGGGGAAACTCATGCCGGTAGGATCTCTTCTTACATCCCAACGAACCTGATATCCATAACTGATGGTCAGATTTACCTTGACGCAAATCTCTTCAACATCAATCAACTGCCGGCAATTGACGTTGGTAAATCTGTTTCAAGGATAGGGGGAAGGACTCAGATACCAGCGTTTAAAGAGGTTGCTGAACATTTAAGGCTTTACTACACGCAGTTTCTTGAAGTTGAGATATTTACGAAACTTGGAGTGAAAGTTTTCGGTGAAACAGCTCAGGTTATTAGAAGGGGAAAGAGACTTAGGGAGATACTGAAACAACCAAGGTTCACGTACTTTCAGGTTGATGAACTTGTTATCCTGTTTTTCCTTTTAAATGAGGGATACTTTGATGAAATTCCGGAAAACAGGGTTAATGAGAGATTTAACTTCATCATGGGGCAAATAAGGTCAAAAATACCGGAAATTCCGGAAGCCATTCTTAAAGGGAAAGTTCTGACAGAGGATATAAAGAGGAAAATTAAGGAATTTTTGGAGAAACTTTCATGAACCTTCAGGAGATAGAGCTTAAGATAAAGAAGTTTGAGGATATCAAGAAAATCGTTCTGTCCATGAAGTCCGTTGCTTCAATGAACGTTCAAAGTTCTCAACATTACATTGAAAATGTCAGGTTTTATGGAGAAAAAGTTGCTGAAGCAATTTCTGATATGCTGGGATACTTCCCTCAACTTATCCTTCCTTTCAGGAAAGGGAAGACTTGTACCGTTGTTTTTGGTTCAGATCAAGGTTTGTGTGGACTCTTCAACAATAAAGTGGCAGAGAAGGTGAAGGGATTTGCAGGAGATGAGCTTTTTATAGTCATTGGAAAGAAGTTAAAAGAAGTGTTTCCATTTAAACCTTTTAAGTCTTTTAAGTCGCCAATTAGCTTTGATTCCATATACTCCTCTGCAAGTGAGCTCATTTCAGTTATCTCTGAGCTTTTTATCTCCGAAGAGATTGCTAAGGTAAACTTGGTATATAACGAGTTTAGAGGTATTGGCTCCTATGAGCCAGTTGAAAGAGGTGTTATTCCCTTTGAAGTGGAGAGGAAGAGGATTTTCGAGTTTCCACCTATTGTTGATATGAAACCTGAGCAAATTCTTTCAAATTTAATTATTGAGTACATATACGTTCACATATACAGGGCATACCTTGAATCTTTTCTTTCGGAGAACAGCGTAAGGCTCATGAACATGAACAATGCGTCAAGGTCAATAGATAAAAAGCTGAAGTTTCTCAATATTGAGAGGAACTACTACAGGCAGGAAATGATTACAGGGGAGATTGAGGATTCAATTTCCTCCTATAAAACCCTGGTTAAGAAGGGTTCATGATGGGAAGGATTGTAAGCGTAAGGGAAAGCGTTATTGAAGTTGAGTTTGATGGACAGATGCCTCATGTCAGGGAATTGCTTGTTGTTGAAGAAACCGGAACGAAACTTGAGGTTGAAATATTAAAAGAGAACGGAATAGCTGTTTGCATCGTTCTCGGAAGCACTATCGGGATATCAAAAGGGATGCACGTTAAGAGAACCGGAACTTACCTAAATGTGAAGGTTGGGGATGCTGTTCTTGGAAGGGTTTTAAATGTTTTTGGAAAACCAATTGATGGGAAAGGGGAGATTAAGTCAGACATATATTACTCGGTTTACAGAGAATCACCACCAATCGTTGAAGAAAACCCGAGAAGGCAGCTACTTGAAACGGGTATAAAAATTGTTGATTTACTAACCCCTTTTGTTAAAGGGGGTAAGGTAGGGCTTTTTGGTGGTGCCGGAGTAGGTAAAACTGTCCTTCTTACAGAGTTCATCTATAAAATGGTGAAGGTTCATAGAGGGATCTCTGTCTTTGCTGGAGTTGGGGAGAGAATTAGAGAAGCTTATGAGCTTTGGACTGAGCTTGAAAGGATGAAGGTTAGCGACAGGACTGTTGCTGTTCTTGGGCAGATGAACGAACCTCCCGGAATTAGGTTCAGAGCAGTATTTCCGGCTCTTTCAATATGTGAGTACTTCAGGGATGAGAAGGGAATTGATGTTCTCCTTTTAATCGATAACATCTTCCGATTTGCGCAGGCTGGCATGGAAGTTTCAACGCTGCTTGGAAAACTTCCTTCAAGAGTTGGCTATCAACCGACGTTAAAGGAAGAGATTGCACTTGTTGAGGAAAGGATAACTTCGACCAAAAAGGCTTCAATTACCTCTGTTCAGGCAATTTACGTTCCTGCCGATGACATCACAGACCCTGCTCCTGCAAGCACGTTTGCCCACCTTGATACCATAGTTATACTCTCAAGGGAAAGGGCAGCAAAGGGGCTTTATCCGGCCATTGATCCTCTTGAATCAAAAACAAAGCTCTTAGATCCATCCGTTGTTGGAAGAGAGCATTATGAAATAGCTCTTTCGGTTAAGTACCATCTGCAAAGGTATAAAGACCTTGAAGATATAATTGCAATGCTTGGTATAGAAGAGCTTTCAAAAGAGGATAGATTGATTGTTGAAAGGGCAAGGAAGCTTGAAAGGTTTTTAACCCAACCGTTCTTTACTACTGAGGCTTTTACAAACAGGAAAGGGAAACACGTTCCGCTTTCTGAAACCCTGAGAGGTTGTAGAGAAATTATTGAAGGCAAGTATGATGATGTTGATGAGATGAGGTTTTACATGGTAGGGAGTATAGATGAGGTTTCTAAAGCTTAGTTTCATATCCCCAACTGAGAGGTTTGTTGAGAATGTTAGGTACGTTAGCCTTGAAGATTTAGCTGGAAAATTTGGCGTTTATCCTGGACATGATAGGTTTATGACAATGCTTAACAGGTCTGTTGGTTACTATGTGGACAGCAAGGGGACAAAATCATTTGTTGCTCATGATTATGGGGTATTCAGAGTTGAGCATGATGAGGCTTTTGTTCTCACAAGGATTTTCATAAAGGGGACTTCAGTAGAGGACCTTGAAAAAAGGCTCATGGAAAAGCTGAAGAGAGTAAGCAAGTATGATAAATTGATTAGGGAGAATCTGAGAAATTTAGAGAAATTTCTTTTAAAGAGGATGGCTGAGGTTGAAAGGCTTTTTTAAAGATATTGAAAGAAAGTTGGTTAAAATGAAAAAAGCAGAGGAGAGAGGATTCTGGAGCACCGTTGTCTTCATAGGAAGTATCGGTGTTATGTTTGTTGTTCCAGTAATTGTTGGAGCTTACGTGGGTTGGGTAATTGATGGGAAGTATAAAACTGAAGGAGTATCATGGACTTTAACGTTCATCCTTGTGGGGATTATGGTTGGAGCTTACAGCGTTTACCATTCAGTTTATAAGAGGTTATAGATGGAGATTTCAGTTTTCCTCAAGGAGCCCCTCCTTGAAATTGGTTTAATACTCATAACCGGATTTGTCTTTGGAAACATTGCTGACTTCTTTAAGCTTCCAAGAGTTAGCGGGTACATAGTTGCTGGAATACTCATGAGTCCCCATCTCTTTGGGCTGATAGATAGGGACTTCCTTGAAAGGTCAACTGTTCTCCTTCATGGGAGCCTTTCAGCAATAACCTTTCTCATAGGTGGTAACCTTAAATGGGACAAGGTAAAAGCGCTTGGCAAGACAATTGCGGTTATCACTCTTGGTGAGGCTGAAACAGCCTTTCTTGCCGTTACGATAGGAATGTTTATTCTCTTGAGGTTCCTTGGTCAGGAAGGGATATCCGTCCTTGCAGCGGCTCTTCTCTTTGGAGCTTTAGCATCTCCTACGGATCCTGCTGCAACCCTTGCAGTTATTCATGAATATAGAGCAAAGGGAGTCCTTACAACTTCCGTTTTAGGAGTTGCAGCACTTGATGATGCCACAGGTATTGTAAACTTCGTTGTTGGTAATGCACTTGCACTTGCTCTACTTGGAGGTTCTGTAACGGTTCTTGAGATTTTAGAGAAAATCGGTCTCAAAATATTCGGAGCAATCCTTCTCGGGATTCTATCAGGATACATGCTCCACATTTTAGGAAGGTTTGCTAAGGAGAGGAAAGAGGTTGTTACTGTTACGTTTTCAATTCTCTTCATCGCTTTTTCAGTTGCTCATGTCCTTGGATTTGATGAACTTTTAACGACCATGACAATAGGGATTTGTCTTGTTAACGTTGATATTGATAACTCAAGGTATTTCTTGCCTCTTGAGAACTACATTGAGGATTTCATTTTTACAGCTTTTTTCGTAATAGGTTCAGCTTTCCTTAACTTAAATGTTCTTTTCAAGTTTTACTTGATAGTTCTTTTCTACATAGCAATAAGGTTTGCAGGTAAGTTTTTGGGCGTGTTTGTTGGGGGGCATTTAAGCCATGCCCCTTCAGAGGTTAAAAAGTACCTTGCATTTGCACTATTTCCTCAGGGAGGAATTGTAATTGGCCTTGCGCTTCTTGCATACCAGGCTCCTCAGTTTAAGGATATAGGATTACTCCTTGTTAACGTTGTGATTGGTGCAACTGCCATTCATGAGTTTATGGGACCAATATTTTCAAA
>CAZJFY010000017.1:0-11204 GCA_964545225.1 uncultured bacterium
ACAACGTTCTTTGAGAATATTGAAGCAACCGCAAAGGTGATAGCTAAAAGTCCAAAGAACCAGAACAGGATAAAGTTCATTTTCTCCCCTCTTGCCACTTTTGGTAGTGTTTTCCAATTTCTAAAAGGTCTTCTTTGTGCAGTATTAAGGATTTTCTTGTGTATTTTGAGAACTCATAAACATCTGTAAGGGCAATAGCATCCCTTGGGCAAGCTTCAACGCAGAGTCCACAGAAGAGACATCTTGTAAGGTCAACAGTGTAATCTATTAGAACCTTATTTCCATCTGGAGATTCTTCCATTTCCATATCTATGACATTGCTTGGACACATGGTTGCACATAGATAGCATGCTTCACACTTGTAGCTTCCATCAGGGTTGAGTTTTAAGGCGTGAACACCTCTAAACCTTTTCCTTGGTTCCTCTTTTTCCTTAGGGTATTGAAGGGTAACTATGGGCTTAAACATGGTTCTAAGCGATACCTTCATTCCCTTTAGCAGCTCATAAAAGGTTACTTTCTTAAGAACGCTCATCTATCACTCCAATCATGTTCTTATCCTATTACCATGGCTTCCAAAGCTGCTATGAATACGTTTACTATTGAGATTGGTAGCATTACCTTCCACATGATTGACAGTAGCTGGTCAAATCTGTACCTTGGAAACGTTGCCCTTAGCCAGAATGTGAGAAATATAAAGAATCCTGCTTTCAGCAGGTGGTATATTACTCCAAGGACGGGATATTTATCTGCAAAGGGGCCACTCCACCCTCCAAAGAATAGTATTGATACAACAAGCGAGAGGACAATGATGTTTATGTACTCAGCAAAGAAGAAAGATGCAAATCTCATTCCGCTGTATTCAGTGTGGAATCCTCCAACGAGTTCACTTTCACCTTCGGGAATGTCAAAGGGAGGTCTTCCTACTTCCGCAATCATGCAGATCAGGAAGATTACGAAAGCTATCGGTTGTATGAATATTCCCCACATGTGGTTTTGTTGCCAATGGACGATTTTCTGAAAATCAAAGGAGCCGGTCAGTATAACGAGGGATAGTATTGCAAACCCCATTGGTAGTTCAAATCCTAAGACCTGAGCAGCTGCTCTCATTCCACCAAGGAATGAGTATTTGTTGTTTGAGCTATAACCAGCAAGCAAAATCATGTAAATTGATATTGAGCTTGCTGCAAGAACAAAAAGGAGTGCAGAGTCCATTTTAACCGCATTTATAAAGCCAACAGGAACAACGGATGCAGCCATGAGAGCGGCAAAAACGCCGATGCTTGGTGCTATCAGGAAGAGAAGTTTGTCCGCACCTCTTGCAACAACATCTTCCTTGAAAATCAACTTTAGAGCATCTGCAAGAGGCTGAAGCAGCCCATGAGGTCCAACTATCATAGGTCCTGGTCTTTGTTGCATATGACCGAGAACTTTCCTCTCAAGAAGCGTTATTGGTGGAACAGCAACTAACATTAGAAGAACTATAAATAAGAGGTTTAAGAGTTTCTCAATCACTTTTTAGGTCCTCCCCAGATGTAACTGGTTGCATCAACAAACTTCTGCCTCATATCTCTTAGCCTTGCTGCCATTACCTTTAACATTTCCTCAAGGAATTTTATGGCCAATTCTTTATCTTCCCTCTTCATCTTTTCATAGTTTTCCCTTGTAAGGATAAGAACGTGAGTTTCCTTTTCTGTAACCGCTCTTGAGGAGTGTATTTTGCTGCTAAAAAAGGCAAGTTCTCCTAAAGGAGTTCCTTCAGGGCTAACTGCAAACTTTAGTTCATGTCCAAAAGGATCAACCTTGTAAAGTCCAACTCTTCCTTTGAGTATAAAGAAAACGTTATTTCCCGAATCGCCATCTTCAAAGAGAACTTCTCCTTCAGGGAAAATCTTATAGTCAAGGTAGTCTGCCAATTCCTTTAGTTCATTCTCGTTAAATCCCTCAAAGAGAGGGAACTTTTTTGCCAATTCAACCTTTACCATTTTACCTCCTAAACCTTTAAATGGCAGGGTATACCGCTCATAAATGGATAGTACCCCTTTAAAATCTCAGAGATTTCAGGAGTCATTCGTTCTACTCTGAGAACCGCTTTTCCTTCCGGAATTTCCCTTTTTGGGATTGCTGTTATGTTAAGACTTCTATCTTTCACCGTAAGAGTAACAAGCTTTGAGTTCTCAATCGTGGAGGGATTTAACAGTAGACACGTTGCTTCTGAAACTTTGGCGATGTTTTCCGAGTAGTAACTTATATCACCATAGCCTGTTCTTGAGAAAACAACAGTAAGCTCCATTTCATGTTCTGGAATGTTTGTTGAGGGAAGTTCATTATCTATATTAATGTTTCTCTCAGCTTTAACTTCGTTGATTTCAACGTTTAACCTCTTTGCAACAGTTTCAAGAATTTCCCTGATTGGTGGAACTTCAGGTTTCACGGCAGACTTGATGTGCAATGTTCCGCCAATTCCTGTAAATGTTCCATCTTTTTCAAGACAGGTTGCTACCGGTATTGCAAGATCGGCTAATGAAACATCGGTTGTATAAAATGGAGAGAACACAACTTTAAATCCCTCTGGTTGATAGGATGCGCCGGGGAAATCTCGAGGTATAGATGTTTCAAAGATAAAAGTTGTGCTGCCTTTTAATTCTTCTATCGGTTTTATTTCAAATTTTTCAACAACTCCAAGGCTGTTAGCTTTTGGTGGAAGGACTATTATGCTACCAGTTGTTGTGAGCCTTGAAGATAGCATAGCTACTGATTTTGATATTCCGAAAACATCTGGAGAGAATAGAGCAGTTCCACCGATGATGAACGTTACTTTCTTGTTGGAGAGAGCTCTACATAGCCTATTGATATCTTTGTCGTCCGTTTTGTAAGAAGAGTCAAATGTAAACATTATTACATGTTTGATAACATCAAGTAATTCACTTTCCGGTCTAACTATAGAAACGAAGGAAACCCTGTCTAACTTTGAATGTGAGGAACCTATTCTTAACAGTTTCTTACTTTCTTGAAGCACGGAGAGCCTTATTATGTTTGAGACAACAGGGTTTGTGTATTCAATGAAATCACCAATGACAACAATGATTTCACTGCTGTTTATTGATGATACTGTGTCTGAACTGAAATTCCCTGCAATTTCCGATATTCCCCTTAAAGCTTCCTGAACGGTAAGGCTATCTGAAGTTACGTTTTCTGAGTTAAACAGAGAACCAATTGCATTAAGTTCCTCGTTGGTTAGGGAACTTCCAATCAAGAGGTTGGCACTGCTCCTTGTTTCCTTTATCTTTGAAACTAAAATTTCATAAGCTTCTTCCCATGAAATTTCAGTTAAAGTTCCATCTTTTCTAAGCAGTGGAGTTCTTAATCTTCTCTCAGAGTATACGTGATCCCAGCCCCATCTTCCTCTTACGCAAAGGTAACCCCTGTTGTGTCCATTGTTTGCTCCTATTCTCCCAACTGCTCTCTTTATCTTGTTTTTGTAAACGTCAATTTCAATGCTACATCCGGAGCCGCAAAGACTACAGGTTGTCCATACCTTCTCAACTCTCCATGCTCTGTCTCTATATTTGAAGGCCCTGTCAAGGAGCGAACCAACGGGGCATATATCAACACAACTTCCACAATGCTCACATCCGCTCTCAACGAAGTCACCTTTGAACGGAGATATGTAAGCCTGATAACCTCTTTTTAATATTCCTAAAACTCTGTTTCCCATGTTTTCGCCACACATTCTGATGCATCGCCTGCACAGGATGCACCTGTCATTATCTATCTCTATAAGAGGTCCTTTTATGACAATATCCTTTTCTCTTCTTGGTTCTCTATACCTTGATTTTTCGGGACCAAATTGATAGGCAATATCCTGAAGCTGACATTCTCCAGATCTATCGCATATAGGACACTCAAGGGTGTGATTGTTAAGAATTAGCTCAATTACATTTCTTCTTGCTCTTTTGACTCTTTCTGTGTTTGTCTTCACCACCATGTTAGGAGAGGCTTTCAAGGTGCAGGCAGTCGCAAGTCTCGGTGCGCCTTCAACTTCAACGAGACAAACCCTGCAAGCCCCTTCGGGTCTTAATTCCCTGTGGTAGCAGAAAACCGGTATCAAAATTCCGTTCTCTTCAGCAACTTCAAGAACCGTTTGTCCCGGCTTTGCTTCGCATTCCCTTCCATCAATAGTTATCTTGAAGCTCTCCATAAATCTAACTCCTAAAAGGACATCTTCCTTTTCTGATGTGTTCTAAGTACTCATCTCTGAACTTTTTAATGGTTGAGCCAACGGGATTGTGGGCTGCCATTCCAAGCCCACAGAATGAGTTCTCCATTGTCTGGCAGACATCAAGAGCAGTGTCAAGATCATCAACAACGCCCTCTCCGTTTTCAATTCTTTTTAGCATTCTGTAAAGCCAGTCGGTTCCCTCTCTACATGGAGTGCACTTACCACAGGATTCATGTCTGAAAAACGATATGAGACGAAGAGCTGCTTTAACTGCACAGTCAGTTTCATCAAGAACCATTATTGCTCCAGAACCGAGCATCGTTCCAGCTTCAGATAGAGATGGGAAGTCCATCTTCACTTTTATCTCATCTGCAGTCAAGCAACTGCTTGAAGCACCTCCAGGAAATACGAGTTTTAGCTTTCTATCGTTAACGATACCTCCGGCATGTTCAAATATTATCTCTTCAAGAGTCGTTCCCATTGGCAGTTCATAAACCCCTGGCTTTTTTACCTTTCCACTTATTGGGTAAAGCTTTGGCCCGGGGCAGTCTTCTGATCCTATTGAGGAGTACCATTTTGCTCCCCTTTCAATTATCAATGGTACGTTAGCGAGAGTTTCAACGTTATTAACAACCGTTGGTTTCCATAGGTAACCAGCATTGACAGGGAATGGAGGTTTTATCCTTGGTTCTCCTCTTTTCCCTTCAAGGGAGTTTATGAGTGCCGTTTCTTCCCCGCAAATGTAAGCCCCAGCTCCACTATGTACGTAAAGGTCAAATGAAAATTCCGTTCCAAGTATGTTTTCTCCCAAGAATCCTTTGTCGTAGGCTTCAGAAATAGCTTTTTCAAGAATTTTCCTTCCTATTGGATATTCTCCTCTTATGTAGATGTACCCATACCTGCAACCTGTTGCAAAGGCTCCGATTATCATTCCCTCAATCATTGAGTGAGGGTCCTTTTCAATGATTACCCTATCTTTAAATGTGCATGGTTCACCTTCATCAGCGTTACAAACCATGAATTTTGGTTCTTTAATATCTGATGCTGCAAATTCCCACTTCATTCCTGTAGGGAATCCAGCTCCTCCTCTTCCCCTTAATCCGCTCTGCTTTATCTCCTCAACTACATCCTGAGGACTCATCTGCTTCAAAGCTTTTTTAAGAGCAGAATAGCCTCCATTTTTGATGTAAACATCAATTGATTCAGAGTTTTCCTTATCAATATTTCTAAGGATTAACCTTTCCATCCAAACTCCTTGAGAATGTTCGGAATATCTTCAATTGACACCTTCTCAAACCTCTTATCGTCGATGGTCATTGATGGTGCTCCATCACACAATCCCATACACTCAAACTCTTCAACTGTAAAGAGTCCGTCCTCCGTTGTTTCACCCGGTTTTACATTTAGAATTTCACACACCCTTTTCAAAACCTCTTCACCGCCGTTGAGCATGCATGATAGATTTGTGCAAACTCTTATTACGTGTTTTCCTCTTGGTTTTGTGTGAAACATAACGTAAAATTCTGCAGCTTCTTCAACCTCTATCGGTTTCACTTCAAGAATTTCAGCGATTGTCTTTATAACTTCACTATCTGCATAACCAACTATCTCTTCAGCCTTTCTCAGGGCAGGAAGTATGTAGGATGCATTTGAAGGGTATCTTCCACTTCTCTTCAGCTCTTCAATCTCGGATTTAAGCTTTTCTATCATCTGTCCACTTCTCCCATGAGAGGGTCTAAGCTTCCAATTATCGAGATAATGTCTGCAAGGTAATGTCCCTTTATTAGCTCAGGGAGTATAGATATGTTTATAAATGAGGGTGGTCTTATCCTTAACCTGTAAGGCTTTTCAGTTCCATCGCTGACAACGTAATAACCAAGCTCTCCCCTTGGTCCTTCAACAGCAGCATAAACCTCCCCTTTGGGCGGTTTTATCCCGTGAATCACGAGCTCAAAGTGCTGGATTAGTCCGGGCATAGTGTTGTAAACTTTCTCCTTCTCCGGGAGGACAATAAAGGGATTATCAAGCTTTATTGAACCTTCTGGCATTTCTTTCAAACACTGTTCAATTATTTTTATTGACTGCCTCATTTCAAACATTCTTACTCTATACCTGTCATAAACGTCACCGTTTTCATAAACAGGAACTTCAAACTCAATCCTATCGTAGACGCAGTAAGGGAAGTATTTTCTTACATCGTAATCTGAACCGGCTGCTCTCAGGGCAGGACCTGTTATTCCCCAGTTAATTGCTGTTTCCTTGTCTATTACGCCAACGTTGATAGTCCTTGATTTCCATATTCTGTTTTCTGTCAGGAGCGTTTCATATTCATCAATCTTCTTGGGGAAGTAATTGATGAAATCTTTAAGCTCTTCGTTAAACTTTTCGGTTGTGTCTCCGCTTACACCACCAATTCTCATATAACCTGTATGCAACCTGCCGCCAGCTATCTCTTCAAATAGGTCAAGGATTTTTTCCCTTTCCCTGAATGCATACAGGAAAACGCTCATAGCACCAAGTTCAAGGGCGTGTGTTCCGAGCCATATGAGGTGTGATGATATACGGGTAAGCTCAGCCATTATTACTCTTAGATATTGAGCCCTTTCTGGTATTTCCTTTTCTATGCCAAGAAGCTTCTCAATTGCTAAAACGTACCCAAGCTCGTTTGAGTTTGATGATACGTAGTCAACCCTGTCAAAAACAGGTAGTATCTGAAGGTAATTTCTGTGTTCTGCAAGTTTTTCAACGCCTCTGTGGACATAGCCTATAACAGCATCGGCATCAACCACTTTCTCACCCATGAACTTTGCAATTACCCTCAGAACACCATGTGTTGATGGGTGCTGGGGTCCCATGTTAAGTACAATATCTACCTTTTCATTTTCCATCTTTACTCCCAATCCCAGAGTTCGCAGGGTTCCTCATAACCCTCAAGAGGGAAATCCTTTCTAAGAGGGTAGTATGGGTACTTTTGGGGGAGCAGAAGTTTCTTCAATTCCCTTCCTTCAAACTTTACTCCGAACATTTCGTAGGTTTCTCTTTCCGTCCACTCTGCAGTTTTCCATATGTCAGAGACTGTCGGTAAGGAATCTCCTTCAGCCCAACATTTAACTCTTAGATGGTGCTTCTTTTTCAGTGATCTGAGATGATACACAACCTGAATTCTTGGGTTATGTTCAGGAAAATCAAGGCCGCAAAGGTCTATAAGCATATCCATTTCGAATTCAGGATTGGATTTCAAGAACTCCATGAATTTTTTTAAGAAAGGTTTCTTAACGGTTATTGAAACTTCACTCCTGAAAGTTTCAATGTTCTCTATGCCTTCCTTAAATGTTTCCTGCAACTTTTTAATGAGTTGATCCTCGATGTAGCGCATCACTCTCCACCGATGATTATTGGTTTCTCTTTTGATATCCTGTCTTTCAGCATTATTAAAGCTTCATAGAAAGCCTCTGGTTTTGGAGCACAACCTGGTATGTAAACATCAACTGGTATTATGCAGTCAAGTCCTCTTAATGTTGAGTAAGTTTGAAATATGTTTCCGCTAATCGCACAGCTTCCTACTGCAATTGACCATTTTGGGTCAGGCATCTGATCCCAAAGCCTCTTTATTATAGGAGCCATTTTCCTGCTTATTGTTCCACACATTATTAACAGGTCGCACTGTCTTGGGCTATTTCTGAAAATCACTCCAAACCTGTCAAAGTCATACCTTGAAGCAGCTGCTGCCATCATTTCAATACCGCAGCAAGCCGTTGCAAATGCTAAAGGCCAGAGTGCGTTTTTCCTTCCCCAGTTTATTAGGTCATTCAATTTAGCAAAAACAATGCCGTTCAATCCCATTTAAGAGCTCCTTTAAAGATAGCGTAAACAAAGCCGACTAAGAGTATTACTACAAAAACGAAAGCTTCAATAACGCCAAGAATTCCAAGTTCTTTAAAGGATACTGCCCATGGAAAGAGAAACGCTGTTTCAAGGTCAAACAGGATGAAGACAAGAGCAAGGATGTAGAATATTGCAAAGTATTTCCTGTTTAAGGCATGGGTTTTTGGAATTCCACACTCATAAGGTTCAAACTTTTCTAAATTGCTTCTATCAATTTTGACAATCCTGTTTGTCAAGAGTGCAAGGTTCGGAACTGCAATGGCTACTGCGACTGCAACCGCAAAAAAGATCAGAAGAACAAGATATTCACTCACTCTCCCATCCTCTCAAGTTTTGTGGGATGGATTTTACAAAATTTTAACAATTATACAAGTCCAGGTATTCGCTTTCTATGTACCTGCACCTTCCCATCTGATACAAGTCATTGCCGTATATATCATTAACCACAAATGCTGGAAAGTCCTCCACAACTAACTTCCTTATGGCTTCCGGACCAAGGTCTTCATATGCAATGACTTCAGCAGATTTAACGCACCTTGCAAGGTATGCTGCTGCTCCCCCAACGGCTCCAAAGTAAACTCCTTTAAACTTTCTTATTGCTTCCTTAACGGCGTTATTCCTTGTCCCTTTTCCTATCATTCCCTTTAAACCCTCTTCGAGAAGGCGAGGAGCGTAGGGATCCATTCTATAGCTTGTTGTGGGACCAACTGAACCTATTGGCATGCCTGGTTTTGCGGGAGCAGGGCCTGCATAGTAGATAATTTGGCCTTTAAGGTCAAAGGGTGGTGTTTCTCCTCTGTTAAGGGCTTCAACGATTCTTTTGTGGGCTGCATCCCTTGCGGTGTATATAGTACCGGATATTAGAACAACGTCTCCGGCTTTTAAATCCTCAATTACTGCCTCATCAATAATTGGGGCTTTAACCTTTTTTACAGGCATAATGACCTCCCAAATTTTGTGAAATTATATCAGACTGTATTTATAGCTAATGTCTATATATGTTGACATATAGATAAAAAAATTTAATTTTATTTGTAAATAACTTTAAAAAGGAGGAGGAGATGGCGCTTGTAGGAAGTAAGGCTCCAGAATTTGAGCTTAATGCTTATGACCCTGTAGAGAAGAAATACGTTAAAGTGAGACTTTCCGATTATGTACCGAATAATGAAGGAAAATTCCTGGTTCTTTGCTTTTATCCAGCAGATTTTACTTTTGTTTGACCAACCGAGCTTGCAGCGGTCGCTGCAAAGTATGAGGATATAAAGGAAATTGGAGCAGAAGTCCTTGCTATATCAACAGATACTGAGTTTAGCCATCAAATATTCTGTGAAGTTGAACCTTTGATGAAGGATGTTAAGTTTAAGCTTGGGGCTGATCCAACTGGTAAGGTTTGCAAGGAGTATGGCGTTTATATTGAGGAGGCAGGAATAGCAAGAAGGGGGAGATTTATAATAAATCCTGATGGGATAATAGTTGCAGAAGAGGTTTTGGACCCTCCAGTTGGAAGGAATGTGAATGAGCTTCTCAGGCAGCTTTCAGCGTGGAAGTACGTTT
The DNA here is from genome assembly GCA_964545225.1 of uncultured bacterium. Classification (GTDB taxonomy): domain Bacteria; phylum Aquificota; class Aquificia; order Desulfurobacteriales; family Desulfurobacteriaceae; genus CAZJFY01. Next base: position 9,659 of record CAZJFY010000017.1, read on the forward strand.
ATGAACATCCGGATGAAGCATGTCCTGCGAACTGGAGACCCGGAAAGAAGACGCTAAAACCCGGTCCAGACATTGCCGGAAAAGTAGGAACTGTTGTCAGCGTTGAAGAACTCCTTTCCGAGTAGGGAGGTATTCTCCCTGCTCATTTACCCTTAAGTCTATGAGTCTATTCCCGGATAATACCTTTCTTGAAAAAGGGAAAACGTAATTTGAACTAATCACGCAGTTTCTGTATTTTTGTCCAATGCCTGTAAGGAAATAGAAGGAGTTAAGGTTTTGTCCTCTTAAAAATATGTGCTTACCTTCATGATTTTCTCTTATCAGTGTTGCTAATGCTGTAAAAATCAGCAGTATGGCAATTGATGTTTTTATACGCTCAAAGGAAAGGAAAAGGAAAACCAGAATGTATATTGATATGACGATTGATTCAGGAATTTTACTGTGTATTACAAAAGCTTTTGTTAGTTTGTATTGAAGTTTTGAGGTAAGGATTAAAGTTTTGGCAGAGAGGAAGAGGATTTTGTTTATTTGTGGGATTGAGAAAAGGGTTGCTTCTGAAAGCAGAGAGAGCAGTAAAGTAATGTAGACTATCGGAAGGAGAAGAATGGAGTTAATCGGAGAAAGTAGATTAAAAGTGCCAAACTTGGTTGTGATGAATGGGAGCGTGAAGAGAAAAGGAAGTATGAAAATTAAGGGAGTTTTCAGCTTCTCGTAATTTATGGCAGCAATAATTCCAATGACTGCCAGGAATGATAGGATAGCTCCTGTTGAAATTTTGGAAAGAACAGCAAACAGGATAGCTATCAGGATGGTGATGTAAATTAAATCAACCTTCCTTCCCTTGGTTTTTCCAATTGACACAATTGTGGTAAAGAGAAATGCCCTCACGGCAGAAGGGGGAAATCCAGTGAGCGGTAGAAACACTCCAGAGGTGATGGAACTTTTAAGGAATGGGTTTTTGGATTTTAAGAGTTTAAATATCAGGTACAACACCGATACAATAACGCCGATATGAAGTCCTGAAATTGCAAGGTAATGGTAAGTTCCATTTAATACCATGTAGGTTTTAACTGATATGGGAAGGTTTTCCCTTACACCGAGAGTCATCGCTGAGACGATTTCTGAAACAGGATAGGGCAAATTTTCGCTGCACAGGGTATATATTTTAAATCGAAGCCTTGGAAGTAGGTTCAGGATAGGATTTCCCTTGCTTATTAAATCTCCGTTTTCATCCACAATATCGCCTATTCTAATGTTATCGTTTGATGTTGAAACGGTCTTCCCACTTGAAAGTTTTAATAATGTGTTTTCATTTCTAAAGGACTTCCATACAACTGTATTTCCTGGGGTGTTTCCGAATATTAAAGAGAAGGAAAAAAGGAAGGGAACTGCTATTAGCAAAGGTTTTAGTTCAGATATCTTGAATCTGATTGAGTATATTAGTATTAGGGTTAATAGAGTAATCATTAGAAAATAATCCCTGCCTGGGAGGAGTTTTAAGTTTAATATTGCAAATAGCGCAATTGCTGCTAAGAGCGTGTGTTTA
>CAZJFY010000018.1:0-11166 GCA_964545225.1 uncultured bacterium
ATTGTGTATAATTGACGAAACTAAATTTTAAAGGAGTGCGGTATGAATAGGTGGACAGTTCTTCTGATGGGTGTTCTGATTGTTTCTGCAGGATGTGGAAAAGAGCAAAAAGCTGAGAAAAAGGTTGAAGCTCCAAAGCCTTTGACAGCTTTAAGCAAGGAAGAGGGGAAAGGCCTTCCCAAGGGACATCCAGGTACTTTACCTGAAGGCCATCCAAAAGCAGGTCATGAGACTGCCGGGATGCATGGAGGAAACCTTACAAAGTTGACAAAGCCTGTGAACATACCTGAAGAAGTTAAGAAAACGTGGAAGTTTGCAAAGATAGCTATAGTTGACAAGACGACAAATAAAACTGTTAAGGAACTTAAAGTTAAGGCTGGAGAAGTTATTGAACCTGAAAAAGGTTTGAAAATAAAAGTTCTTTATATAGTTCCTCATCTTGTAATTGATAACGGTTATACTTCAGCCTCAAACGAACCGATGAATCCTGGAATTATTGTTAGGGTTGAATCTGGAGGAAAGGTTATCTTTGAGGGTCCAATATATCAGAAGTTCCCAGGGTTTTATTCAATAAATCACCCCAAGTATGAACTCTTATTGAAAGGCATTTCAAAGAGTTGAAAATAGCAGCTTGTGGAATATAATGTTTATCCAAAACGCTTAAAAGGAGGCGATGCTTAATGGCAACAGTTTACGTGCGTGAAGGAGAGTCTTTTGACAGGGCGCTAAAGAGGTTCAAGAAGCTCTGTGAAAAGGAAGGAATTCTTACAGAGATAAAGAGAAGGGAGTACTACGAGAAGCCAAGTGAAAAGAGGAAGAGAAAGCAGATGGCTGCAAGGAAGCGCCTTATCAAGGCTCTCAAGAAGCGTGGCCTTTTGCCCCCAAAGGGTAAAAAGAGGAGAAAGTAATGGGTCTTAAGGAACGTTTGATTAGTGACATGAAAGAGGCCATGAAGGCTAAGGATAAAGTTAAGCTCTCAACGATAAGGATGATAAACTCTCTTATAAAGAACGCTGAAATTGAAAAGAAAGGTGAGCTAACTGATGATGAGATAGTTTCCCTTCTCATGAAATATGCGAAGCAGAGAAGGGAATCAATTCAGATGTATGAAAAAGGTGGAAGGCAGGATCTTGTTGAAAAGGAAAGGGAAGAGCTTTCTATAGTTGAGTCATATCTCCCCGAGCAGATGAGTGAAGAGGAAATAAGGGAGCTTGTTGAGGAAGCTGTACGTGAGACAGGAGCCGAGTCGCTGAAGGATATGGGGACTGTAATGAAATACCTGATGCCAAAGGTCAAAGGTAAGGCAGAAGGTTCTCTGGTAAACAGGATTGTAAGGGAAGTCCTTGAAAAGTAGTATGTTAAAATATGAGCATTCAGGTGTTTCCACCCCTTTGGGTGATTGGAGGGGGTATTTATACTAATGTTCAAAGGGGTGGAACGCCGCTTGGAATTTGACAAGCTCCTTGAGGAAACTGCTAAACTTGCAAGGAGCGAGTCGGGAAAAAGAGAAGTTCTTCAGATTAAACCTTCAGTTGATGCAGGTGAAATTTTAGACGCGGTTTCTTTAACTGAGGAACTTGTCAAAATCTCTTCAGAATTTCAATTTCCACTTAATTCATTTCCAGATGTATCTTCAATTCTTGAGAAGTTAAAGGTTCCTGGTGCTATTCTTAGCGTTGAGGAAGTGCTAAAGTTAAGGACAGTTCTCATTCAATCATCAGTAGTTATTAAGTTTTCAAAGCAGCTAAAGGGTAGGTTTGAAAGATTTTCTTCTCTCGTGAGGGGACTTTCCAGTTTCTCGGATCTCAGAGACACTATAGATAGGACAATAGATGAAACCGGGTACATTCTTGATTCGGCTTCAGAAAAGCTTTCGTCAATAAGGATGGAGATAAAATCCACCTCAAAGCGAATAAAAGAGAAGCTTGAATCTTTGATGGCAAAGGAGGAGGAGTTATTCCCCGGTAGAACAATAACGGTACGTTCTGGAAGGTACGTTGTTCTCACCATGCCTAACTTTTCCCAGAAGTTCAAAGGGATTGTCCATGATAGGTCATCAACAGGACATACTCTGTACGTTGAGCCGTACTTTTTGGTGGAGGATAACAACAGGCTTAGAAAGTTGAGAATTGCTGAAAAGAAGGAGATTGAGAGGATTTTGTCAAGCTTGAGTTTAGAAATTTCTCTTCAGGCTGAAAAGATTGAATCTGCATTTAAAACGCTTGTTGAGATTGATAAGTGTTTTGCCATTGCAGGTATGAGTTTAAAGCTTAAAGGAACGTTTCCTGAAATCTCCGACAGGATTAACCTGCTTAATGCAAGGCATCCTTTGATTCAAATTTCAGGTAGAAAGGTTATTCCTGTTGATGTAAAACTTGAGAAAGGTCTTGTTATAACAGGTCCAAATACTGGAGGAAAAACAGTAACCCTCAAGACTGTTGGGTTGCTTGTTCTCATGTTCCAGTCGGGTTTTCTAATACCTGTTTCTGAAGGAAGCAGCATCAGGATTTTTAAGAGAGTAATGGCTGACATTGGTGATGAACAGAGCATAGAGCAAAGCCTGAGCACTTTCAGCTCGCATGCAAAGAACATTGCGGAGATTTTAAGGATTGCCGATAGCGATTCGTTAGTTTTACTTGATGAACTTGGAGCCGGAACTGATCCTGTTGAAGGTTCAAACCTTGGGATCGGGATTCTTGAGTACCTGAAGGAAAGAGGAGCAAAAGTTATTGCAACTACTCATTTCACACCGATTAAGCTCTATGCATACCGTGATGATTACTATGCTGTTGCTTCCGTGATGTTTGATGAAGAAACGCTTGAGCCTTTATTCAAACTTGCTTATGGGATTATCGGGAAGAGTTATGCTTTGATTATTGCAGAAAGGTATGGAATGCCGAAAGAGGTTATTGATTATGCAAAAGTCCTTATGTCTTCAGAGGACAAAATGGCATCTCAAATAATATCATCCCTTGAAGAGGAGCACAGGAAGCTTGTTGAGGAGAGGGAGAAAGTTGAAAGTCTTAAGGAATTGCTACAGAGTAAGCTTAGGGAGCTTGAAAAGAGGGAAGCTGAACTCAGGGAAAAGGGGATAAAGGAGATTGAGGAGATAATTTCATACCTCAAAGATGAGGGAGAAAAGGCTATCAAATCCCTTAAGAGTAAAAATTTGAGAGCTGTTATAGAAGCTGGAAGGAAGAAAATTGAGGAGCTTGAGTCAAAGAGAGAGGTAGAGGAAATAGAAAAGGGAAAGCTTGTCAGAGTTCGCAGAAGTGGAAAAAGCGGAAAGGTTCTGTCAGTGGATAAGGAGAGAAAAACAGCCAAAGTTCAGATTGGTAATCTCTGTGTATCTTTGAAGTTTTCTCAACTTGAGCCGGTAGAGGAGAAGAACGTTTCGGAAAAAGGAGAAACGAAAGTTAACGTTAAAAGGCCTGTTTCATTTTTCCCGGAGTTAAATGTGATAGGGATGAGAGGTGACGAAGCGCTTTCAGCAGTTGAGAAGTTCCTTGACAGAGCTAAGATTGAGGGTTTTCAAAAGGTAAAGATTATTCATGGTTATGGACTTGGCATCCTGAAGAAAGTTATAAGGGATTACTTGAGAACTTCTCCGTATGTTAAGTCATTTAGAAGCGGTTCAATAGAGGAGGGAGGAGATGGAGTTACGGTTGTTGAGTTAAGATGACAGCCTGAATATTAGAAGTATATTTATTTGAAACCTTTTATGGAGGTAGAAGTGGAAGTTGTCGGTTTTGTAATTGTGGCAACGCTTCTCTTAAACATCCCTTTTGGCTGGCTTAGAGAGGGGGTTCCAAAATTTTCCGGGCTTTGGTTTCTTTACGTTCACATACCCATTCCTTTTATTATCGCCATGAGAATAGGGCTTGGAGTTCCCTGGAAATTTGCTCCTTTGCTTATAGCAATTGCAGTTTTTGGCCAATATCTGGGAGCAAGGTTTAGGCGCTCATACTTTACGGCTAATAGCGGAGGTTAGATGGTTGAGTTTCATGGGACAACAATATGTGCGGTTATGAGAGATGGGAAAGTTGCAATGGCTGGAGATGGTCAGGTGACTATTGGAAATACAATTTTTAAAAGGGGAGCAAGGAAGGTAAGGAAGATTTACAATAACCAGGTTCTGACAGGATTTGCAGGTTCAGTTGCTGATGCTTTTTCGTTGCTTGAGAGATTTGAAAGCAAGCTTACGTCCTATGGAGGGAACCTCCTTAAATCAGCGGTTGAGCTTGCAAAGGATTGGAGAACAGACAGAGTTTTGAGAAGGCTTGAAGCAATGCTTATAGTTGCAGATAAAAGTAAACTCCTTGTTATATCTGGAAATGGAGATGTTATTGAACCTGACATTCCTGTTATTGCAATAGGTTCAGGAGGTCCTTACGCTCAAGCTGCTGCGATTGCTCTTTACGAGAATACAGACCTTTCGGCGAGGGAGATAGTTGAAAAATCCCTTAAAATTGCGGGCAATATATGCGTTTACACAAATACAAATTTGGTTGTTGAAGAACTATAGGAGGATTTATGCTTAAAAAGCTTTTTGGATTGTCCGGTTCAGGAAGAACGGACGCCTTAACTCCAAAGGAGATTGTTTCGGAACTTGATAAGTACATAGTTGGGCAAAGTGAGGCAAAGAAAGCAGTTGCAATAGCTTTAAGAAACAGGTGGAGAAGGCAGCAGTTACCTGAAGAGTTAAGGGAAGAAGTTGCTCCCAAGAACATAATAATGATTGGCCCTACCGGGGTTGGGAAAACTGAGATTGCAAGGAGACTTGCAAAGCTTGTAAAAGCTCCATTTATAAAGGTTGAAGCGACAAAGTTTACTGAAGTTGGATATGTTGGAAGGGATGTTGAATCGATAATAAGGGATCTTGTTGAAATATCTGTGAACATGGTAAAAGAGGAGAAGCTTGAAACTGTTAGAGAAAAAGCCAAAGAGCTTGCCTATGAAAGGCTTGCAGAGTACATGTTTCCTGAGCAGGAAAAACAGCAGCAGACGATTTTTGACATCTTCATGGCTCCTCAAAGAAAGGAACATGTTGAGGATGTGTCAAAAGTTCGTGAAACAAGGGAAAGGTACAAGAAACTTCTTAAAGAGGGGAAACTTGATGAGGATATAGTTGAGATTCCTGTAACGGTGGAATCACCAAACGTTGGCGTTATCGGAATAGCTCCCGGGATGGATAACATAGGCGCGAATATTCAGGACATGCTTTCATCAATTTTTCCGAAGCCAAAGAAAATGAGAAAGATGAAAGTAAAGGAAGCCTTAAAATATCTTGAGCAGGAAGAAGCCCAAAAACTCATTGAAATGGATGAGGTTATAAGGGAAGCCATTTCAAGGGTTGAAAACAACGGAATTGTTTTCATAGATGAGATTGACAAGGTTGCTGCAAGAAGTGGTGGTAAAGGACCAGATGTTTCAAGGGAGGGAGTTCAGAGAGACCTTTTACCAATTGTTGAAGGTTCTAAGGTTCCAACAAAGTATGGCCTTGTTAAAACTGACCACATTCTGTTTATTGCTGCTGGTGCATTTCACATTGCAAAACCTTCAGACTTGCTTCCAGAGCTTCAGGGTAGATTTCCGATAAGAGTTGAGCTTAAACCTTTAACAAAGGATGACTTCATAAGGATACTCACGGAGCCGAGGAATGCTCTTACAAAGCAGTACAGGGAGCTTCTCAAGACAGAGGGAGTTGAAATTGAGTTTACGTCTGACGGAATAGAGGAGATAGCAAGGATTGCGGAAGAGGCAAATACTAAAGCGGAAAACATTGGAGCAAGGAGACTCCACACTGTTATGGAAAGGCTTCTTGAGGACTTATCGTTTAATGCTCCAGATATGAAAGGAAGCAGGATAGTGATAGACAGGGATTACGTAAAAGGTAAACTTTCAGACATAATAGAAAGTGAAGATTTAACGAAATATATCCTCTAAGAGGATGTTATGCCCTTTAAAAAGGAGATCATATACAGCGTTGCTGAAAAAGTGAACTCTCTCGGAGGAGATGTTTTTCTTTCTTTTGATCCAAAAGAGTGTTTCTACCTTTCAGGGTTGAATTTTTCATTTTCCGTATGTTTTGTTGAAAAAGGGGGCAGATTTTCCTTTATGACTGATGCAAGATACCTTGGAAGGACAGAAGGTGTTGATTTTGAGGTTCTAAAGTGGGAAGGCTTAGAAAATCTGTTTGACGTTTTAAAGGGAAGAGGGCTAAGCTCAATTATTGTTGATGGTTCAAAGTGTAAGTTTTCAACGTTCAGTAGACTTTCAGGGAATTTCTCCGTTACAAGCTGCGAAGGGTTTCTTGATGAGTTCAGACAGGTAAAGACAGAGGAAGAGATATCTGTTATTTCAGAAGCTGTTTCAATTGCGGAGGTTTCTTTAAGAAGGGTTCTTCACCTTTTAAAACCTGGAATTACTGAGAAGCAGTTTAGGGCTGAGCTTATAAAGGAGATGCTTTCCAACGGAGCCGATGGTGAAGCCTTTCCAACTATCGTTGCGTCGGGTAAAAAGTCGGCAATTCCTCACTGGCAAACCTCAGATAAGGAAATAGCGGATGGTGAGTGTGTTATTGTAGATTTTGGAGTTTCCTACAGAGGATACGTTTCAGATATAACGAGAACTTTCTTTATCGGTAAGCCTTCAAAGGAGCTAATTGACATTTATGATATGGTTCTTGAAGCTCAGAGAATAGGGATAAGTTCTCTCTCTTCGGGAAAAGCTGCTTTTGAAGTTGATTTAAGTGTCAGGAATTACTTAAAATCTAAGGGCTATGGAGATTACTTTCTCCACTCAACTGGTCACGGGATTGGCATTGAAGTTCACGAGAAGCCTACAATTTCAGCTAAGTCAAAAGAGATACTAATGAACAGAAGTGTTGTAACTGTTGAACCTGGAATCTACATTCCTGAGCTTGGCGGTGTTAGGATAGAGGATGATTGTCTTGTAGTGGAAGATGGAAGCTTTACGATATCAAATTTTGAGAAGTAGGAGGGAGCATGTTTGATTTTAGCGGAAAGGTTGTTCTTGTGACAGGTGGAACAAGAGGGATAGGAAGGGCAATAGCTGAAGCATTTAAGGAAAGAGGGGCAACCGTTTACATTACAGGAACAAACGAGGAGAGGACAAAGGCGGTTGCAGAAGAAATTGGGGTAAATGGGTTACGAATGGATGTTACAGACAGGGAAGAGGTAAAGGAAGGTATTTCAAGAATCGTTGAGAGTGAAGGGAAGATAGATGTACTTGTTAACAATGCCGGAATTACAAGGGATTCTCTATTTATGAGGATGAAGGATGAGGATTGGGATGCTGTAATAGACACAAATCTTACTGGAATTTACAACGTTACAAGGCAAGTTATTCCCTTTATGGTGAAGAAAAGAAGTGGAAATATTATTAACATTTCATCGGTTGTTGGTTTTACAGGGAATGTTGGGCAGGTGAACTATTCCTCATCAAAGGCTGCGATTATCGGATTTACAAAATCTTTATCAAAGGAAGTTTGTTCAAGAGGAATAAGGGTGAACGCTGTTGCACCTGGTTATATAGTGACTGATATGACTGAGAAAATTCCGGAAAAGGTTAAGGAAGCTATAAGGCAGTCCATACCAATGAAAAGGGAAGGTGAGCCATCAGAGATTGCTGGAGCTGTCCTTTTTCTTGCATCCGATCTTGCATCGTACATCACAGGAGCGGTGATTCACGTTAATGGTGGACTTTTCTAAAACTATTTATATAATTTTGCATACAAAACGATGAGGAGGTTTGTAATGGCTGAAAACATTGAGGAAAGAGTAAAGGAGATAATAGCTGATAGGCTTGGTGTTGATCCGGAAGAAGTTACTCCAGATGCATCATTTGTAGAGGATCTCGGCGCTGATTCACTTGATACAGTTGAGCTTGTTATGGCTCTTGAGGAGGAGTTTGGGGTTGAGATTCCCGATGAGGATGCAGAAAAGATTCAAAAGGTTGGAGATGCAATAGAGTACATTAAAAGCCACATTTAATTCACCTGCGGGGTTTTTCCCCGCTTTCAATATTTACAAAGGCAACCGAAAAGTCCCTTTCGTGGGAAATGGAAAAGATTAGCTTGAACTCTTCATAACCTTTTACTCTAACCTTTGTTTCCCTTCCTCCCCCTTTGATTTCAATATCCTTAAATCCTATTTTAATTCCTATTGATGAAAAGGCTTTTATTATTGATTCTTTAAGTGCAAACCTTGAAGCTATACAGCCATAAATTTCCCTTTTTCTCCTTTTAAAGCAGTACTCTATGCCTTCAGGGAAAACCTTTTCAATGAATCTGTTGCCATATCTGTCATAAATTTTCTTTATTCTGCTGTTTGAAACTATGTCTATTCCGCAGGAAATCAACTTATCCTCTTTCTTTTGCAACTTACCGAATTAGTCCCTTTCAATGAGTTTTTTCATCTCCTTTACTGCTTCCGAAAGCCCTTTCAAAACAGCATTTGCAACTATTGAATGTCCGATATTTAACTCTTCAATTTCAGGAATTTCAGCAACTTCTTTAACGTTTTTATAGGTTAGTCCATGTCCTGCATATACCTTTAATCCCACTTCTCTTGCAAGCTTTGCTGCTCTTCTCAACCTCTCAAGTTCTTCTTCCCTCTTTCTGCCTTTTGCATTCGCATACTCACCTGTATGAAGCTCAACTGCATCCGCTCCAACCTCTTTAGATGCCCTTATTTGCAACTCTTCTGGGTCTATAAAAAGGTTAACTTCAATGCCTGCGCTCTTAAGCCTTTTCACAACTTCAGCTATTTTTTCCCTTTGTCCATTTACATCAAGACCACCTTCCGTTGTTATCTCCTCTCTCTTTTCAGGCACAAGCGTAACCTGATCAGGTTTAACATCCATTGCTATCTTTACCATTTCTTCAGTTGCAGCCATCTCAAGGTTGATTCTTGAATGGATGACCTGCCTTATGAGCTTTAAGTCTCTGTCCTGTATGTGCCTTCTGTCTTCTCTCAAGTGGAGCGTTATCTGGTCGGCTCCTGCAAGGTCTGCGATGATAGCTGCATGAACTGGATCTGGTTCAAATGTTCTCCTTGCCTGCCTTACAGTTGCAACGTGGTCTATGTTAACTCCAAGCCTGATTCTCTTCATAATGGCCTCCTTTAGAAAGTATAATTCAAATTATATTATTAGTTTGAGGAATGGTTTTGGAAAGGAAAGGATTTTCTCTTCTTGAGGTTTTAATAGCTGTTGCAATTATGGGGCTCGCTTTTTCAGCTTTTATCTCTCTTTCCGGAAGTAACATTGAACTTTCAGACAGAAGCTTTAAGCTAACGCTTTCAACAATAGCTGCCCATGATGTAATGGATGAGGATATCTACCTTGGAAAGAGTGATGCTGAGGGAACGTTTGATATCGCCAACAGAACTCTAAATTTTAAAAAGGATTTTGAAGACCTTATGGGATATAGAATTTCAAAAGTGGCTATTTTGGATGATAGGGGAGTAGTAATTGAAATATACGAGGTTAAATGAAGCCTTTACCCTCATAGAGATTCTTCTGGCAATATCTATAAGTGCCATAGTCTTGCTTACATCTTATCAGGTGTTTAACGCTGTTGAGAGAACTGGCAGTTTTACTTTAGAGAGGAGCAGAACCCAAAACCTTATCTCAAACCTATTCATATTATTTTTAAGGGATTTTGAGTCTTCAGCTCTATCCTATGGGAAGTTTGAAATTGAAGATAATAATGGAACTTTCTCCTTCTATACGAAGAACTGTTTCTTTGTGCCTGGAGTGTGTAATGTGAAGTATTACATGTATAAAAGGGATGGCTGGAACTTCCTTGTTAGAGAGGAAAGGAAGCTTAACTCAACGGTTAACGCAGGATTTGAAATTCCAATAACCGAAAACGTTGAAGGGTTTAAAGTTCAGCTTCCAAGTGGTTTAGAGTGGACAGATGCTAAAAGAGGGACTTACAAACCCAACTTAGTCAGAGTTTTAATAGACATCAGAACTGAAAATGGGACGATTACAGTTCCTTTTAATTTTAAATTGCGGGCTTAAAAGTTAAACATCTTCGTTATTGATTCTCCAAAGTGAATTCTCCTTATCGCCTCTGCAAGCATACCTGAGATTGTAAGAACACTAACTCCTTCAAAGCGCTTTTCCTTTAGCGGTATTGAGTCTGTAACTACAACCTCTTTTATATAGCCTTCTTTTACTGCCAAGGAGAGCCTTTGAACTGCTGGTCCTGAAAATACAGGATGTGTGCATGCTGCGTAAACTTCGATTGCTCCCTTTTCCTTTATGGCTTTAGCAGCATTAACGATTGTTCCTGCAGTATCTATTATGTCGTCAATGATTATTGCCCTTTTCCCTTCAACCTCACCAATGATGTTCATAATCTCTGCTACGTTTGGTTTAGGTCTTCTCTTGTCAATTATTGCTATTGGTGAACCTAAGACCTTTGCGAAGTTCCTTGCCCTTGCAACTCCGCCAATATCTGGTGAAACAATGACTGTATCCTCTCCTCCTATTCCTTTCCTTATAAAGAAGTCTGTTAAAACTGGCATGGCCTGAAGGTGGTCTATTGGAATGTCAAAGAACCCTTCAACCTGTCTTGCATGAAGGTCTACAAAAACTGCATGGGTTATTCCGGAAACGGTTATAATGTCAGCTATAAGCTTTGCACTAATGGGATCTCTTGGGTTTACTTTTCTGTCCTGCCTGCTGTATGCATAGTAGGGAATGACTGCAGTTATCCTGCCAGCAGATGCTCTTCTTAAGGCATCTGCGATTATCAGGAGTTCCATTATGTTATCGTTTGCAGGGCTACAGAGGGATTGTATTATAAAAACATCATCGTCTCTCATGCTTTCGTTTATAACTACCTTTATTTCACCATCACTGAACCTATCAACTGTTACATCTGACAGAGGTATTCCAAGTTTTGCGGCAACTTCCTTTGCAAGTTCGGGATTGGCATTTCCAGTTATTAGTTTTACCTGATTCATCCTTCCTCCAAATTAGTAACTCAATGGGAAATTATATCACCAAGAGGAAAATCCATGTTTTTGGAAAGGATTAAGTTTTCAGGAATGATGCAACGGAAAAGATGGAAATCCTTACAAGCAATGAAGGTAAGATGCCAAAGATTATAAGAACTGCAGATGAAAGTAT
>CAZJFY010000019.1:0-10912 GCA_964545225.1 uncultured bacterium
ATAGCTAAGAATGATGCTTTATATAATAGTACAGTAGATGATTATATAGAAGATTTTTAAAATTTCTTTTGGAGGGGGAGTTTCACCTGTTATTTTTTTAAAGCTTGAAGGAAAATGTTTCCATGCATAGTTATCTGCATTGTAACCTGCACCAAATAGTTTTTCTTCAAGAGAGTAATCTTTAAGAAAAGCCTTAAGATGAGAATTCCATAGCATTAGTCGGTCAATGTTGCTCCAATTGGTTTTTAAATTTGTAATGCTTCCTATCCTGTGTTCTACAAAAGGAATCTTTACTATAATGGTACTAAAGAGTATTAAGGAAACAATAAAAATCAGATTTCTACCTTTCTTTTTATTTGTCAAAGTTATAAATAGTGCAATTAGTAAAAGAGAAACACTTAGTCCAAGCCAGTAAGATCGACTGCCGTTAAGTATTAATCCTATCATCAGGAAGAACGAAGTTATTATGTATAAAGTTTTGCGAAAATGAAGGGAACATGCAGTAAATAATGTAAAAAGAAGAAAAACCACTCCTCCTGTAGTTAAAGGGTGGTTGAAAAGTCCATGTGCCCGAATAACATCCGCATGGAACTTTATGGAATCTAAATTTATATGCTTGATATTTTGCCAAGTGAATGCTTCAAATATGATTGATAATGAAAGTATGATAGACGCTGCAGACAATATAGCGAGGAATTTTTTTATATAGTGTTGCCTTGTTTCTTGACTTATTGTAAAAAAGGGTATCAAATGTAATGTTAAATCTGTTTTAAAAATTTTTAGTGGGTTTCTTATAATTGTTTCAACTATTTCTGGAATTAGCAAAAACGATAAGGGTTTAATTGGGAGTTTATTGAATTTTCCTTGTGTAGTTATAGATGTTAAGATGCCAATCAGTCCTATAGATGCTGCAATATTATCCAAAGCCATTGAAGTAGGAAGGCTTATAGCAAATAGGAAATTTGATAGGCTAATTAGTTTTCTCCCCAAATTTCCTTTCATCTTACCTCCAATTGCTTTGGTGAATTTTATCAGCTTTTGTAAAGCTCTTTGATAAAATTGCCTCATCAAAAGCTGGAGGTAAGGATTGAGACCAGTTAGAGCTTTGATTTCAGTTTCGGATAAGACGGGGATTGTTGATTTTGCAAGGGAGCTTTCCCTGTTGGGCATTGAAATTATCTCAACAGGAGGGACAGCGAAAATTATCAGGGAAAGCGGTATACCGGTTAAGGAGATTTCCGAACTTACAGGTTTCCCTGAAATTATGGAAGGGAGGGTTAAGACCCTTCATCCAAAAGTTCACGGAGGTATACTTTCCAAGAGGGATAAAGCTTCCCATCTAAAGGATATGGAAAAACTTGGTATTAAAAGGATAGATTTGGTTGTTGTTAACCTGTATCCGTTTAGAGAGACTGTTAAGAAAGGTTCCTCCTTTGAAGAGATTATTGAGAACATCGATATTGGTGGTCCGACAATGGTAAGGGCAGCTGCCAAGAATTTCGCACATGTTGCTGTTGTGACTGACCCTTCAGATTACGATTCCATAATTGAAGAGTTAAAGGAGAGTGGAGAGATAAGTCTAAAGACAAGGTTCAGACTTGCGAGGAAAGCCTTTAATCTAACAGCTCATTACGATGCTTTGATTTCTGGTTATCTTTTCAGCGTTAACGAAATGGGGGATAGGGAGTACTGTCAGGAGTTCAGGAATCCATTGACGTTAACGTTTGAAAAGGTTCAGGATTTAAGGTATGGTGAGAATCCACATCAAAGAGGAGCATTTTACAGGGAAATTTTTGTTGACGAGCCTTGCGTGTCGCTCTCTGAAAAAATTGCTGGTGAGAAGGAGCTTTCCTTTAACAACATTTATGACATTGATGGAGCTTTTAACCTCGTTCTTGAGTTTGAGTCAGGAAAGGGAGAAATTGCCTGCGCAATCATTAAACATGCCAATCCCTGTGGTGTGGCTATAGGTCAGACAGTAAAAGAAGCTTATGAGAAAGCTTTAAATGTTGATCCAGTCTCAGCTTTTGGGGGGATTATAGCTTTCAATGAAAGAGTGGATGCAGATACTGCAAAACTTATGGTTGAAAGGTTTTACGAGTGCATAATAGCTCCAGATTTTGATGATGAAGCAATTGATGTGCTCAAGGAGAGGAAAAACTTACGGGTTTTAAGAGCAGGTGATGTTAAATCTCTTGAAAATAGGGGTGTAGAATCTCCATTTGATTATAGAAAGGTTGTTGGCGGAATGCTTGTTCAGGATAGGGATCTTGTTTCTCTTATTCCGGAGAAGTTAAAGGTTGTTTCCGACAGGGAACCAACGGAGAAAGAGTGGAAGGACATGATTTTTGCTTTCAAGGTGGTGAAGTGGGTTAAGTCAAATTCTGTTGTCTATGCAAGGGATGGTGTAGCTATTGGTATTGGCGTTGGCCAAACATCAAGGATAGATTCTGCAAGGTGTGCAGCTGAAAAAGCCAAGTTAATGGGACTTGACCTTGAAGGTTCAGTTTTGGCATCTGAGGCTTTCTTCCCATTCAGGGATAGCGTTGATGAAGCTGCAAAGGTGGGAGTGACAGCCATCATTCAACCCGGAGGCTCTATCAGGGATAAGGAGGTGATAGAGGCTGCAAATGAGAATGGTATGGCAATGGTATTTACAGGGATAAGACATTTCAGACATTGAGGAGGATTAAATGGCAGAGAGGAAAGAACAACAGGCTGTTCAACAGGCAATAGTTGCAGGAAGCATGCCATACAGGGTTGCTATGGCAGATGTGGATGCTTATGGAGTGGTTTACTATGCAAACTTCTTTATAATGTTTGAGAGGGGAAGAACCGAGCTGTTCAGGGCAATTGGGATCAATTATAAGCAGATATTTCAGCAAAAGCAGATATTGATGCCGGTTGTTGAGGCAGCCTGCAGGTACGTTGCTCCAATAGTTTACGATGACCTTATTAACATTGAAACCGCAGTGACGAACATCGGACCAAAGGGTATAAGGTTTGATTATAAGATAACGAGGGAAGATACTGTTTTGGCTTACGGCTTTACTCAACACATCTTTATTGATCCTCAGGGTAGACCTGTTAACTTTGGGAATGAAGTTGTAGAAATGCTTAAGTCAAAGGGGATTTTAAAGGAGAAGAAGGAAGGGGAAGAGGGTTCAGAAGATGAGGTTAGCTCAAAACTTAAGAAGCTTGTCTCAGAAAGGATTAAAGAAGATAAGCCAAACTGATGGGAAGAAGCCTGAAAGATATCCTTGAAAGGAGAAGGAAAAGGATTAGTCACTCTAATGAAATCTTGATAGGGGTAGTTGTTGCTCCTCATGGTTTAAAAGGGGAGGTAAAAGTTAAGCCTCTATCTGACATATTTGAGAGGCAGCTAAATTATGCCAGTTCTGTGAACTACTACAGGGGCTTAACGAAGAGGAAGTTAGAGGTTGAAGGTTTAAGGAGATCGGGAAACCTTTTCATTCTGAAGTTTAAAGGGGTAAATGATAGGAACGGTTCTGAAGCTTTAGTTGGAGGGGAGCTTTGGCTCGAAAAGGAAAAGTCTGCACCCCTTGAAGAAGGTGAATACCTTTTCGAAGACTTAAAAGGTTGTAAAGTTTTTAATCCAGAGGGAAAGGAGTTAGGTTTGGTTGTTGATGTACTTGAGATGCCATCAAGCCATATCCTTGTTATTGAGAGTGATGGAAAGGAAGTTCTCGTTCCGTTCATAGATGAGTTTGTTAAGGAGGTTAACGTAAAGGATAAGAAAATAGTTATAGTTCCGATTGAAGGGATGTTCTAATGCTTTCCTTTCATGTTTTAACGGTTTTCCCTAATATGTTTGATTGTTTTCTACAGTATGGAGTTGTCAGTAGAGCTTTGAAATCAAAGAAGGTATCAGTTAACGTTCTAAACCTTAGAGATTTTGCATTGGATAAGCACAGAACCGTTGATGATGTTCCTTATGGCGGTGGTCCTGGAATGGTTTTGAAACCTGAACCGATATTCAGAGCTTACGATTTTATTTCCAGAGAACGTAAACCTTATGTGATTCTTACCGAACCATGGGGAGAGCTTTTTAATCAGGAAATGGCTAAGTTTCTCTCAGAAAGGGAAGACATTTTGATAATCTGTGGAAGGTATGAAGGAGTTGATGAAAGGGTTAAAGAGATAGTTGACCTTGAGGTTTCAATTGGTGATTATGTCCTCACCGGTGGTGAGCTTCCAGCAATGGTGATAATGGATGCTGTTATAAGGCTTTGTCCGGGTGTTCTTGGAAGTGAAGAGTCCCTTAAAGTTGATTCCTTCGTTGACAGAGGACTTCTCGGCTATCCCAACTATACAAGGCCTGCTGATTTCAGGGGTATGAAAGTCCCTGAAGTGCTTTTATCCGGACATCACAGGAAAATTGAGGAATGGAGGAAAAGGGAATCTTTAAGGAGAACGCTTTTAAGAAGGCCAGAAGTAATAGATAAACTTAGAAAGGAGGGGTTACTTACGGACGAGGAGTTGAGGATCCTTGAGGAGTTAGAATCTGAGATAAGAGGTAAAAAGAACCGGTGATTAACGTATCCTCCTCAATTTCGCTAAGGTTCAAGTTATAAATAGGGAAAACCTTTTGCGGTGAAGAATTTGCCATAATTTCCTCAACAGTTAATCCCCTTTCTCCTTCTATTTGCGTTACAAATAGTTTCCTGTTAACAGAGCTTGTATAGGCGTGAAGTAATTCAAGAATCTTCTTTACGTCCTTATCCTTTAATCCAGAATAGATGATGTTCACTTTTAAGGATAGCTCCTTTAAAGTTTTTATGAGTTTCCTTATAGCATCAACATTATGGGCAACATCCACTATTATTAGCGGTTTTCTCTTTAATATCTGAAACCTTCCATCAAGTTTAATCCTCAAGGCTTTTGATATTTTTTTCTCTTCAAGATTTCCAATGAAGAGCTTTGATGAAAATATAGCTGTTGAAGCGTTTATTGCTTGGTGTTTTCCAATGAGTGATGTTTTGAGTCTTAAGCTCGTGTTCCTGTCTTCATATGTAAAATCTGTTCCATCAAGAGATATAGCTATTTTTTCAGCTGAAAATTCTCTTCCAAAAGAGTAAATTTCTTTGGAAAACTTTTTGGCTATTTCAATAACTTTTCTTTTATTCTTTGAAATCACAACTGGTATTCCTTTGGCTACTGATAGTTTCTCTTCTGCTATCTTCTCTAAAGTTGTCCCCAAGAATCTTTCATGGTCGTAGTCAATATGGGTTATTATCGCAAGGTCATGTTTGATAGCATTTGTTGCATCAAGCCTTCCACCCATTCCAACTTCAAATATGCATGTATCACATTCCCTGAATAGGTAAAGGGCTATCAGGAAACAGCTTTCAAAATAAGTTAACTTGTGTTTTTCAATTATTCTCCTTGTTAACTCAAATGCTCTATCAAGCTCCTTGCTATCAACTTCTTTTAAGTTTATTCTGAACCTTTCATTTATCCTTTTGATGTGTGGGGATGTAAATAATCCGACTTTTAGTCCATGCTCTGATAGTATTGATGAGATAAGGGATGATGTTGATCCTTTTCCGTTAGTTCCTGCAACTATTATTGATCTCTTCCCATCGATGGAGAGTTCTGAAACTGCTCTCTTTATTCTTTGAAGTCCTGGTTTCCAGTTAAATTCTTTTCCTTGAAGGAACTTTTCAAGCTCTGTCATAGAAGAAAATCTAAAATTTTCGTTATTTCCTCTTTAAGTTTCTTCCTGTGTACTACCATATCTATTAAACCATGTTCCAGCAGGAATTCCGATCTCTGGAACCCTTTAGGGAGTTTCTGTTTTATTGTTTGTTCAATAACTCTTGGACCTGCAAATCCGATTAAAGCTCCAGGTTCTGCAATTATGACATCTCCAAGGAAAGCAAAGCTTGCAGAAACTCCTCCCATTGTTGGATGTGTGAGAACAGATATGTATGGAACACCCTGTTTTTTCATAAGTCCAATGGCGGCAGAGGTTTTAACCATTTGCATGAGAGATATTATTCCTTCCTGCATTCTCGCTCCGCCAGATGAGGATATGCAGATAAAAGGAATCCCTTCTTTTGCTGCCCTCTCCGCGTTTCTTGTAACTTTCTCACCGGCAACCCAGCCCATGCTTCCACCCATAAAGTTAAAGTCAAAGCAGCTGATTAGCACATCTCTGCCGCTTAATTTCCCTTTCGCGTTTATGACGCAGTCCTTCAGTCCGGTCTTTCTCTGAGCGTTTTTCAACCTTTCCGTGTAGGGTTTAACATCTTTGAACTTGAGTATGTCTTTTGGTTCAAGTTCACTGTCAAGTTCTTCAAACTGGGAATGGTCAAAGAGCATGTAAAGCCTTGATCTTACTGGGATTGGGAAGTGGTAGTTGCATTTTGGACATACCATGGCGTTTTTTTCAAGTTCTCCTTTGAAAAGGAGGTTTTTGCACTTCTCACACTTAATCCACAAACCCGAAGGTACTTGGGTGCTTTTCTTTGTTGTAGGTTCTATCCCTTTCCTGAAGAGTTTTTTAAACATGGATTTACCCTTTAAAGCATGCTATGTCAGGAAGGAGTTCAAGAAGCTCGTTGAAAGGTTTTGAGGATATAGTATAGTAAACCTTATTGCCCTGTCTCTTCTTGTCGACTATTCCTTTATATCTCAACGTTCTCAAATGTTGGGATAGTGATGATTGGGAAATCCCAAGCATTTTCTCAAGGTCTGTAACGCACAACGACTTTCCCTTTAAAGTGAAGAGTATTTTGAGCCTTATTGGAGAGGCAAGCGCTTTTAAACATTCTGCTCCCTCCTCAAGCCTTCTGTCGTCAAGGATAATTTCCTCTCTCCCTGCCATCAAACCTCCAGCTTTTTATAAAATGCTTTAATGATTTAAGTTTAATAACCAGTATAATCTATTCTTTAAATAAATTATAATTCTTATTAACTATTGCAGCAAGGTCATGACTTTGAAGAGCTTTTGGTACAATAGGTAAAAGTTCTCTGTTTCATAGGAGGGTATTATGAAATTAATGGTAATTGTTCTGATAATTCTTCTGTCCCTTGTGGCTTTTCTCATTTACTATTATAACAAGTTTATCAGGTTGAGAAATCAAGTTGATGAGTCCTGGAGTGGCGTAGATGTTCAGTTAAAGAGAAGATACGACTTGATTCCCAACCTTGTTGAAACTGTTAAAGGGTATGCAAAGCACGAGAAGGGGACTTTTGAGAGCGTTGTAAAGGCAAGGAATGAAGCTCTTAAAGCTCAAACACCTGCTGAGAAGTCAAAAGCAGAAGCTGCTTTAACTGTTGCTCTAAGAGGTCTTTTTGCACTTGCAGAAGCTTACCCGGAACTTAAAGCGAACATCAACTTTCTTGAACTGCAAAAGCAACTTTCTGAAATAGAGGATAACATACAGCTTGCAAGGAGGTATTACAACGCTGTTGTGAGGGACTACAATATACTTTGTGAGAGTTTCCCGTCCTTGATTGTGGCTAACCTTTTCGGCTTCACAAAGAGGGATTTCTTTGAGATACCGGAAGAGGAAAGGGAAAATGTTAAAGTTTCTTTTTAATCTTTTCCTGATAGTCCTTTTACCTGTATTATCTATTGCTTCAGATTTCAAAATAGAGGAATACATAACATTTGTAAAGGTTAATAGCGATAATACTGCAGAAGTTTTTGAAACCTTAAAAGTCCACTTTTATGTTCCAAGGCATGGTATCTATAGAACTATTCCATTCAGGAAGGGAAGCGGTATCTATTCCGTTAAGGTCTTTCAAAATGGAGAAAAAGGTAACATTCACAGACTGGAAAGAGGGGACAATTACTTAACGATTGTTATCGGTTATCCAGACAGGTATGTAAAGGGAGATGTTACCTATCAGATATGGTATAAGGTATTCAAACCGCTCGACCTTTCCAATAATCCTGTTGAGGTAGGTGTAAACCTTATCGGTACTCAGTGGAATGCGGAAATTAAGGGAGGGATTTTCAAAGTAGAACTTCCCGGAGTTCCTGAACAGATTAAGCTTTTCTGCGGTAGAGAGGGCAGCAGGAGGTGTGATAGAGTTGACCTTGATGTTAAGGGAAATACCATAGAGGGTTATTTGAAGCAGAAACTAAATCCTCGCGAAGGAGTATCTCTATTTGCTTACCTTCCATCCTACCTTTTCCATAGTCCTTCTATTCTGGAGCACCTGAAGTTTTACGTGTTCTGGTTTCCATATGTTCCTTTGCTTCTAATCTTCATATTGGTTCTGTTTGGTATCTGGTACATGTTTGGAAGGGATAGAAAAGGACCAATAGTTGTGAGGTTTAAACCTCCAGAGGATATTCCTCCACAGGAGGCAGGAGTTATATACGATAATACCCTTGATGGAAGAGACATTGTAGCAATGATTTTGAACTGGGCAAGGAGAGGATTTATAAAGATTGAAGAGGAAAAAGACCAATTTCTCATCTTTGATAAAACGGATTATGTTCTAACAAAGTTGAAAGATCCCGATAAGTCCTTTAAACCTTATGAGAGGCAGCTTTTTTACGCTATCCTCTTTAAGCCATCAGTTAGGCTGTCTGAACTAAGGAAGAAGACCTCGCTTTATAAAACTGTTCAGGATGTAAGGAAGAAACTGCTGGAAGAGGTAGACAGTTACGCGTATTCTGGAAAATCCTTGATTATAGGGAATACAATAGCTAAGGTGGCGAAAATAGCCATGATTTTTGTCGCCCTATTTTCTCTTCCTTTTCTTATTCCAGCCTTTGTTGGATTGATAGCTTCAGGGGATGATTTTATTTATGCACTTTTCTCCTTTGGAAATGTCGTAATGTTTCTCTCAGTTTTGATTTTCGTTCTTTCCCTTTACGTATTTGGGAAAGCGATAATAAACAGGTCAAATAGGGGAGATGTTATATATAACAAGCTTGTTGGTTTCAAGGAGTTCTTTGAAAGAGTTGAGAAGCCAATGCTTGAAAGGCTGCTGAAGGAGGATCCAGACTACTTTTCAAAGTACATTCCTTACGCTGCTGCTTTAAACATTCTTGACATTTGGGTTGAAAAGTTCTCAGGTTTGTTGAGTCAACCTCCTCAGTGGTATAGGGGAGATATTCATAGAATAGATACAGGATTTTCAAAGTCGTTTTCAGGCACTTTTGCTCCCTCAAGCTCCGGTTCAAGCTTTGCCTCTGGGAGTGTTGGAGGTGTTGGTGGAGGTTCCATTGGAGGAGGAGGTGGTGGAAGCTGGTAAAGTTAAGATTGTCTTCATGGGAACTCCTGAGTTTGCATTACCTTCTTTGAATGCACTGCTTGAGAGAGGCTACAGTATTCCTCTTGTTATCACTCAGCCTGATAAACCTGCAGGAAGGGGGAAGAGGCTTAAATCCCCTCCAGTTAAAGAGTTTGCCGTTAAACACGGTCTTGAAGTAATTCAGCCAAAAACGTTGAAGGATGAAAGTCTTATTAAGAGAATTAAGGATGTATCGCCAGATTTTATTGTGGTCGTGGCTTATGGAAAGATAATTCCAAAGGAGATTTTATCCATCCCAAAGTTCTGCGTTTTGAACGTTCATGCATCTTTGCTTCCAAAGTATAGAGGAGCTTCTCCCATCCAGTCAGCCCTTCTCAACGGTGAAAAGGAGACGGGAGTAACAATCATGAAGGTTAATGAAAAGCTTGATTCTGGAGAGATATTTGCTCAGAAAAGGGTTCCAATAAGGGAAAGTGATAATGCTAAGACATTACACGATAAACTTTCGGTTATTGGTGCTGAACTTCTTGTTAAGGTAATTCCGGAAATTGTTTCCGGGAAAGCGAAACCCACTCCTCAGGATGAATCCAAGGCAACTTACTGTAGACAGATATCTAAGGAGGAGGGTAGAATTGACTGGAGCTTAAAAGCAGAAACGATTTTTAATATGGTTAGAGCTTTTTACCCATGGCCCTCGGCTTATACGAGTTTCCGGGGAAGGCAGCTGAAGATTCTTGAAGTCAGGGTTGTGGAATGTGATGAAAAGGATAAACCGGGGACAATTATAAAGGTTGACAGGCAAAGCTTTACTGTTAAGGCAGGTGATGGGTGTTTGGAAGTGTTAAAGGTTAAGCCGGAAGGGAAAAGGGAGATGAGCGCTGGGGAATTTATAAACGGGTATAGGGTTTCAGTTGGAGAGGTATTTGCATAGATTGATGGAAACTTTAAGTTTGGAGGTGGCAGTTGAACGTTGATGAAAAGGTAAAGGAATTTAAAGAGATATCAAAGAGAAGAGGTTTAAAAGTAACTCCCCAGAGAATTGCCATTTTAAAGGAGATACTGTCAAGGGCGGATCACCCTTCTGCTGAAGATATTTATGAGTCTTTAAAGCCGAAAATTCCCGGAATCTCATTAACTACAGTGTATAGAACTCTTTCCTACTTTGAAGAATTTGGATTTATCCATAGGGTTCCAACCTTAACTGACAAGGTTAGGTATGAAACTCGTTCTGTTCCCCATAGCCATTTTATATGTATAAATTGTGGTGAGATTTACGATATTGATTTCGTTCCAGATTTTGATGAGGGGGCTTTCACTTCAAAGGGTTTAGAGCCAATTAACTGCAGCTTTATATGTTATGGTTTGTGTAAGATGTGCAGGGAAAGGGAATGATAAGGTACAAGCTTTTTATGGATCCTGTCTATGATGAATTCATCATGGTAGAGAGGGACAGCGTTTTAAGTAACATTGTGAACTCATCGTTAATGCAGAGGTTGAGGTATATAAGGCAGTTGGGTCCCTGCTACTATGTATATCCCGGTGCAGAACATACAAGGTTTCAGCACTCTTTGGGTGTATTGTGGTTGGTTAAAAAAGCTATTCTTTTTCTTGAAGAGAAGGGTTTTAAAGTTAATGAAACCTTGAAGGTGAGCATATTCATTGCTGCTTTGAC
>CAZJFY010000020.1:0-10839 GCA_964545225.1 uncultured bacterium
CCGGTTCCCTGAATTTCAGCAAACTCTCCTTCCTCGTTCATTACAACGTTCATGTCAACTTCCGCAGTTGAGTCTTCTTCATAGTTAAGGTCAAGGCAAACGGTTCCATTCAAAATTCCAACGCTTACAGCAGCAAGGAAAGATTTAATTGCTGAAGTTAACCCTAAGTTTTTAAGGGCTATGTTAAGAGCAACGAATGCTCCGGTTACAGATGCAGTTCTTGTCCCCCCATCAGCCTGTATAACATCACAATCTATCCATATGGTTCTTTCACCGAGAACTTTTAAATCAACAACGGATCTAAGAGATCTTCCTATTAACCTTTGAATTTCCTGTGTTCTTCCTGTTAGCCTTCCCCTTGCAGACTCTCTTATAGTTCTAACCTTTGTTGCTCTCGGGAGCATTGAGTATTCTGCTGTAATCCATCCCTGACCGGATTTCTGAAGGAAGGGGGGAACTTTCTCCTCAACGGAAGCTGTACAGATTACTTTTGTGTTTCCAAACTCTATTAAACATGAACCTTCTGCATGTTTAATGTAGTTTGTAGTTATTTTAATCGGCCTTAACTCGTTAGGCTTCCTTCCGTCATTTCTAATCAATGGTTACCTCCTCAACTTCGATTTTCCCTCCAAATATCCGTTGAGCAATTTCCTCGAACCTCTCTGTTTTATCACTTACAAGTATTCTGATTTTTCCACCTTCTCCCTCCTCATGCTTGATAACCTTTTTTACGGTTTTAGCTGTTTCCTCTGCAGAGTCAACGAGGTTTATATCCCCACAAACTCTTTTTATGGTTTCTTTAATCAGGGGATAGTGTGTACATCCAAGAACAATTGTATCAATTCTTTTTTCAATTATTTCCTGAAGATAACGTCTAACAACGGATTCTGTAATTTCATCATCTATCCACCCTTCCTCAATGAGAGGGACAAGCAGAGGGCAGGCTTTACCAAAAACCTTTGCAAAAGGGTCAAGGAGAAGGATCTCTCTCTTGTAAGCTTCACTCTTTATCGTTGCAGGTGTTCCTATAACACCTATTCTCTTGGATTTTGATGATTCAACAGCTGCAAGTGCTCCGGGCTTAATAACGCCGACTACAGGAATATCAAGCTCTTCTTTTAGTATATCAAGGGCATAAGCTGAAGATGTGTTGCAGGCAACGACAAGGAGCTTTATCCCAAACCTTAAAAGGAGCTTTGCATTTTCAAAGCTGTATTTTATGATGGCTTTCTGTGATTTTGTTCCGTAGGGTACCCTTGCAGTGTCTCCGAAGTAGATGAAGTTCTCTTCTTTCAATGTCCTTGAAAGAGCTTTGAGCACTGTTAATCCTCCCACTCCTGAGTCAAAAATCCCTATTGGTGCCTTTTCCATGTTCCTCCTGTTTGCAGAGAGGGTTTATTGAATAAATTTAACTATTGGTAACTCCGAGGTAAATGGTTATGAGGACGTGTGAAGAGATTATAGAAAAAATTAAAAGCTATAGGGATAGTTTCGATGAGGATTTGGTAAGGAAGGCGTACTACTATGCAAAAGAGAAGCATGAGGGTCAGCTAAGAAAGTCAGGGGAGCCTTACTTTTCCCATCCTGCCGAGGTGGCTTTTATCCTTGCTGAACTGAAAATGGACATACCAACAATTGTTGCCGGTTTTCTTCATGACGTTGTTGAGGATACAGATACAACAGTTGAAGAGATAGAGAGGGAGTTTGGGAAGGAAGTTGCATTTATCGTCTCAGGAGTTACCAAGCTTGAAGGGTACAAGTTTTCAAGCAAGGAGGAGAGAAACGCAGAAAGCTTCAGAAGGATGCTCATTTCACTTTCCGAGGATATCAGGGTTCTCATATTAAAGCTCGTTGATAGGCTTCATAATATGAGGACTCTTGAAAACGTTAGTGTTGAAAGTCAAAGGAGAATCGCTTCAGAGACGCTTTCCATCTATGCTCCTCTTGCTAACAGGCTTGGAATGTATCCCTTGAAGAACGAGCTTGAAGATCTCTCTCTGAAATACCTTGAACCAAGGATTTACAATGAGATAGTTTTAAAGGTTTCTGAGAAAAGGAGAATAATAGGCTCTTACCTTGAGAACATAATAGAAACTGTTAAGAAGGAGCTTTCAAATAATGGAATAGAGGGAAAAATCAGCTGGAGATTTAAGCACGTATACGGGATTCACAGGAAAATGGTGAATAGAGGAATTCCGTTTGAGGAAGTTTATGATGTTGCAGGAATCAGGATAATAACGGACACAGTTTCAAACTGCTATGTCATAGCAGGAATTATTCATAATCTCTGGAGACCTGTTCCTGGAAGGTTTAAGGATTACATTGCTGTTCCAAAGCCTAACCTTTATCAGTCCCTTCATACAACAGTTGTTGGTCCAAAAGGGCAGTTTATAGAGTTTCAAATAAGGACGTGGGATATGCACTACGTTGCAGAGATGGGGGTTGCTGCTCACTGGAAGTATAAAGAGGGAGGAGGAAAGCTTACAGAGGAGGAAAGGGAGAGGTTTATCTGGCTCAGAAACCTCCTTGAGTGGGTAAAGGAAGAGAAATCGTCGGGGGAATTCATAGAGAATGTTAAAGGAGACCTTTACGAGGAGGATATTTATGTCTTCACGCCTAAAGGGGACTTGAAAACGTTGCCAACAGGGTCCACTCCGGTCGATTTTGCATACTCCATTCATACAAGCATTGGACACAGGTGTATTGGCGCCAAGGTAAATGGGAAATTAGTTCCTCTTGACCATGTTCTTAAAAGCGGTGATAAGGTTGAAATTTTAACGAGCAACGTTGAGAAGCCAAGCAGAGACTGGTTGAAGTTCGTTAAGACTTCAAAGGCAAGGAGTGCTATAAGGAATTTCATAAAGAAACAGGAGAGTTTAAAGGCAAGGGAACTTGGAGAAGACCTTTTAGAAAGGAGTTTAAGGAAGCTTTCTGGCCTGAGCGTAAAGAGCATTGATAGTGATAAGGTAAAGGATGTCATTAAGTCCCTGGGATATTCATCATTTGAGTCAATTCTTGCTGACATAGGATTTGGCAAAGTTGACCCTGAAAAGTTTGCAAGAAGGATTTTAGGTATTCCGGTAAGGGAAAAGAGGAAGAAGAAGAAAGCAGGTCCTGTCAAGCTTGAGGGAATACTGGTTGATGGTATTGATAACATGCTCATAAAAATTGGAAAGTGCTGTCATCCAATCCCTGGGGATGAAGTTGTTGGTATCGTGAACACGGGCAAAGGAATAGCAATTCACACAAGGGACTGTATAATTGCACAGCAGGTAATGAGTAGCGCTCCAGGAAAGGTTGTTCCAGTTAAGTTTGTCCCTTCAGGCACGCTTTATGAAACGAAAGTAAGGGTTTTTATAGAGGATAAACCTGGAATGCTTGCAGAGGTCTCTTCTAAAATTGCAGATACAGAAACAAATATAACAAGTGCAGTTACAAGAACTGTTTCTGGTAAGGCGATACTTGACTTTACAGTTCAAGTGAAAGATATTAAGCAGCTTGAAAAGGTACTCTCTTCAATAAGGTCTGTTAAAGGAGTTTTAAACGTTAAAAGGATTAAGAGAGAGAAGTTCAGAAAATTTAAGGTGTCTCAGCAAGGTTGATCTGGAATGAGAATTCTTCTGTCAAACGACGATGGTATAAGGTCAGAGGGGCTTAAAGTTCTCTTTGAGAAGTTGAGCGACATTGCTGAGGTTGTTGTGGTTGCTCCTGACAGAGAAAGGAGCGCTGTTGGGAGAGCATTAACTCTTCATAGGCCTTTGAGGTGCGAGAAAGTTGATGAGAACTGGTATGCTGTTGACGGAACACCTACAAGCTGCGTTTACATAGGTTACCATGCGATTTTGAAAGGGGAGAAACCGGATTTAATTGTTGGAGGTATCAATAAGGGTCCAAACTTAGGGGAGGATATAACTTATTCCGGTACGGTTTCAGTAGCACTTGAGGGAGTTCTGTTGGGAGTTCCTTCTATAGCTTTTTCTCTTGCTGACTTCAAGGATTTCCACTGGGAAACGGCTGGTGATTTTGCAAGGCGTATATGCCTTCGGATTTACGAGAGTGGAATTCCGGAAAACTGCTGTTTGAACGTTAACATTCCAAACCTCCCTCTAAATGAGGTTAAAGGGATTAAAGTAACGAGGCAGGGCAAAAAGGCTTACAGCGAGAAGGTGGAAGAGAGAAAAGACCCCTGGGGAAGAAGTTACTATTGGATTGGAGGGGAGGAACCAAACTGGCAAGCCGAACCGGGGACGGATTATTGGGCTATAAGCAATGGTTATGTTTCCATAACACCGCTTCAGCTTGACATGACAGACTACAAGGCTCTTGCAAAGCTTGAAAATTACAGGTGGTAATGTGAACATCTTTAGTCCGGAATACTGGCAGGAATTTGCACTCAGATATGGGGTTTACGGTCTTGCGTTTAACAGCTTCATTGAGGCTATATTTTTTCCGGTACCTCCAGATGTTCTCCTTATTGTTCTTTCCATTTCCAATCCTGAAAAAGCTTTTCTTTACGCAGCTGTAGCAACGCTATTCTCTTCCCTTGGAGGGGTTGGAGGTTACTTTGTAGGGTATTATGGAGGTAAACCTTTAGCCATAAGGTTTTTTGGAAGGGAAAAAGTGGACAGGGTTCATAGACTTTTTCAAGCTTACGAGAGCATGATAATTCTCGTTGCTGGATTTACCCCTTTGCCATACAAGCTATTTACCGTAACTTCAGGAGTTTTCTTTGCCAGCATTTCGAAGCTACTTATCTTTTCAATCATTGGAAGGGGAACAAGGTTTTTTACAGAAGCACTTCTCTTCTACCTTTACGGCCCACAGATTGTTGACTTCTTAAAAGTGAATTTAAACGTGATTTTTTCAATTGCTGGTTTTGGTATCGTTGCTGCTTTTCTAATAAGGAGAAGAGTTAGAAGGGGTGTTCTGCCATGAAGAGGAGAGCTTTCTTTAGAGAAGTTGCAAATTCTTTTAAAAAAGCAACTGCAGAGTTCGTTGTTGAGGTATCAAAACCGAACGTTAAGTTTCTTCGTCCTCCCGGCAGTGCTGATGAGGATACGTTTCTTTCCCTCTGCACAAAGTGTGGAAGCTGCGTTGATTCCTGTCAGACAGGGGTTTTAGAGAAGATTGGGGGATTAAATCCTGTTGTTGTTGATACGCCTTTTATGAACTTTGAGAACAATTACTGTGAGAAGTGTTATGCCTGTGTGGACGCATGTCCTTCGGGAGCTTTAAGTAGAGAAAACCTTGAGAAGTACTATTATGTTGCAAAGATTGACAGGAAAAGGTGTGTTGCTTATTCGGATATTTTCTGCCAGACCTGTTACTGGTCATGTCCAAATATGGAGAAGGCTTTGAAGCTTGAAGATGCTCAATATCCCTTTGTTGATGAGGAGTTTTGTAAAGGGTGTGGGAAGTGTATCCATTCCTGCCCAACAATTCCAAAATCCATAAGGTTTGTAAAACGTGAAAAGGTTAAGGACAAGGGAAGCTCTTAAGCAGTTAAGAGAAGGCAAGTTAAGGTTAGGAAAGGTTTTCATTTATGGCGATGAGTATTTCCTTACTGATCAGTTCCTTAAGCTTGCGAGGGCAAGTTTTGAGTTTAAAGAGTACTTTGTTGATGATGAAAATTTCCCCGGGAATTTCTATTCGGGTTCTGAACCTTCCCTGTTTTCAAGGGAAGTTTTGCCGATCTTGAAAGGTGCTGAGAAACTTCCGTCTGTCCTTAGGAGTAAGGTTAGTGGGGAGAGGTTTGTAAACTTTGTTAAAAGGTGTGACAGGATTATCATATCTGCTGGAAGCATTGAGAGAAAGAAGCTTTCCAATTTCGTTTTAAGTTCCCTTTTAAAATCTGTAGATTTTGTTATTCTGTCTGAACCTTTGTCGGATAGGGAAAAAATTGGTCTTGTCATGACAAAGTTTAAGAAAGCCGGGAGGGTTATAGACCAAAAACTTGCTAATTTTATCGTTTCATCAATTCCAGGGGATGTTCAGGATTTGAAAGTGGAAACCGATAAGCTGCTTGCATACCCTGGTAAGTTAACGGAAGAGGTTGTTGAAGACCTTGTGTTTTCAACATCAACGGTGTCTGTTTTTGATGCGGTAGAATTTATCATAAAAAAGGATAGGAAAGGTTTTATTGAGGCTCTAGATTCCCTTTTCTCTTCAGGAACAGATCCCCTCCACCTTCTGTCTCTTCTTCAAACACAGGTAAGACAAATGATAATGGTAAAACTTGGGCTTAAAGTGAAACTTCCCAGTGCAGTGATTTTCAAGTATACCGAGCTTTTGAGGGGAGTCAGTCTTAGAGAACTTTACTTTATCTTGAAGCTTCTCTGTGAAGCGGAGTTTGAGATAAAATCAGGTTCTCTCCCAAAGGAGCTTGGAGTAAAAAGCCTGATTAAATTTATCTAATTTTTAAGTCTGTCTTTTTGGGCGGATTTAACTATATTTCTTGATTGATGATATTTTTGGAGGATTTATGCACACGCTTTTCTACTTTGCAGTTGTTCTTGGCATACTCATAACCGTTCACGAGCTCGGGCATTTCCTTGTGGCGAAGTTTTTTAAGGTTAACGTTGAAGTGTTTTCTATAGGCTTTGGCCCGAAAATTTTGAAGAAGAAGTGGGGGGAGACGGAGTATGCTTTAAGCCTTTTCCCTCTTGGGGGATACGTTAAAATGTCGGGGGAAGATCCTGATGAACCTGTGAAAGGTCCGGGAGATTTCTATGCTAAACCTCCATGGCAGAGGATTGCTATTGCCTTTGCAGGTCCTTTTATGAACCTCTTTCTTGCAGTTTGTTTCTTTGCCCTTTCCTTTTCAATGGGAAGGTATGTTCCATCATATCAGGTTGATAAGGTTAAGGTTGGCATTGTTGTTGAGAAGGGAATTGATCTTAAGCCCGGTGACCTTATAATCTCTGTAAACGGTGAGAAGGTTAAAAGCTGGCAGGAGTTTAACAAAATAGTGGCTCTTAATCCTGATAGGGTCTTAAACCTTGAAGTTTTGAGAAATGGAAAAAGGTTGAAGGTTCAGGTTAAGGTAGGTGAAGAGGAGAGGACAGGTATCGGTAAGGTTGGTTTTATCCCGGCCATTAAACCCATTATAGGCAAGGTTGTTAAAGGTTCTCCGGCGGAAGATGCAGGGTTTAAGAAAGGGGATGTTATCCTTTCCATTAACGGGAAAGAGATAAATAGCTGGGAAGAGGTTGTAAGTCTTATAAGGGAAAGTGAAGGCAAGGAGCTTACCGTTAAAGTTCTGAGAAGAGGAGATGTTATTGGCATAACGGTTAAGCCAATGTTTAATAAAAAGTATGGCAGGTATACTATAGGAATAGTTCCTAAGATGGATATGACTTTTGTTAAGTATTCTCTTTCAGATTCCATTAAGGAAAGCGTTAAGGAATTTCTATCCCAGAGCGCCCTGTTTTTCTCTTTCCTCTACAAGATTCTTACGTTAAAGGTTTCTCTCAAAACTCTTGGTGGGCCAATCATGATTGCAGAGGTTGCTGGAAAAGCTGCAAGTGCTGGACTTTCAAACTTCGTTTACTTTATGGGTTTTATAAGTCTTCAGCTTGGTTACTTCAACCTTCTTCCCTTACCAGTTCTTGATGGGGGTTTAATACTGATGTTCTTGGTTGAACTGGTGAGGAGGAAACCTCTCTCGGCAAGCTTCAGGGAAAAGTTCCAGCAGGCCGGGATGGCAATACTTGGACTTTTAATGATTCTTGTTTTCTATAACGATATAGTGAGGTTATTGAATTGAACCTTTTGTCTCTTGAAGATGGGAAATTCCTTGTAGTTCTTTCAAGAAAGGCTGTTGAGGAGTACCTTAGTAAAGGAAGGAAAATATCCCCTCCCGAGGATACACCCTCTTCCCTTTTTGAGAGGAGGGGAGTATTTGTTACCATAAGGCAGTACCCTTCAAATGCTCTAAGGGGATGTATAGGATATCCTGAACCTGTAATGCCCCTTGTTGAAGCTACAATAGAGGCTGCAATATCAGCGGCTGTTAGAGATCCGAGGTTCTATCCAATGGCTTATGAGGAGTTGAGCGGAGTAACGTTTGAAGTTACCGTTTTGACCCCTCCAGAACTGATAGGAGTTTCTCCTGAAGAAAGGCCTGGTGCCATTAAGGTTGGAAGGGATGGCCTTATTGTTAGGTGTGGTTGGGCTGCAGGTCTTCTTCTTCCTCAGGTTCCGGTTGAGTTTGGCTGGAATGAGCAGGAGTTCCTCTCTCAGGTTTGCATTAAGGCGGGTTTGAGTCCTGATTGTTGGCTTGATGAAGGTTGTGATTTTTATAGGTTTCAGGGACAAATTTTTGAAGAGAAAAAACCATATGGAGAAATAGTTGAGAAGGAGGAAAGTTGAACTTTTTAGCGGAATTGGTTATATCTTTACCACCGATACTATGGGCGTTATCTATCCATGAGTTCTCTCACGCTCTTGTCGCCACGTTGCTTGGAGATCCAACGCCCAGGTTTCAGAAGAGGTTGACCTTAAATCCCCTTGCTCATGTTGATATCCTTGGCTTTATTGCTCTCCTGACAGTTCACTTTGGTTGGGCTAAACCTGTTATGGTCAACCCCCTTTACTTCAGAAAGGTTGACATCAGATTGGGAAGCTTTCTTGTTGCTCTTGCTGGGCCAGCTTCAAACTTTTTATCTGCATTCCTGAGTCTCCTTATTCTCTCCCACTTTCCATCTTCAATCCCGGGTAGCTTTAGGGAGCCTCTTCTATATATGCTTCAACTGAGCGTTTTTATAAATGTTGCCTTTGGAATATTCAACCTTTTACCGATTCCCCCGCTTGATGGATACAAGGTTTTTGAGTATTTCCTTCCAAGGAGTTTTCTCTCATTCACGAGGAGGGTGGAACCTTACGGTCCAATAGTGCTTATACTCCTTGTTATAACTCCAGTTCTGCAGCTGATTCTTGTTCCACTTGTTAATGGGGTAATTAAAGCAATGCTTTTTGTGGTTGTGTGATGGTTTTTAAGGAGATTATCAAAAAGAAAAGAGACGGACTTGAGCTTTCAGAGAATGAGATAAAGCAGTCAATTAACGGCTACCTTTCAGGGGAGATTCCAGATTATCAATTTGCAGCTTTCCTTATGGCAATATTCTTCCGTGGTATGAGTTACAAGGAAACCTTGGCTATCACAGATGCAATGCTCAGGAGTGGTAAGTTTGTAGATGTTAAAGTTGAAGGCACGATTGTTGATAAACACAGCACGGGAGGAATTGGGGATAAAGTCAGCCTTGTACTTGCACCTGTTCTTGCTGAGATGGGATTTAAAGCGCCCCTTCTTGCAGGAAGGGCTTTAGGGTTTACAGGGGGGACAATTGATAAGCTTGAAAGTACCGGAATGAGAACGGAACTTTCACCAGAGGAAATTACAGAAGTTGTTTCAAAATTTGGCTTTTCCATCTCTGCACAGACTGAGGATATAGCACCAGCGGATAGGAAGATTTACGCATTAAGGGATGCCACTTCAACTGTTGAAAGCATACCCCTTATCGTTTCAAGCATTTTGAGCAAGAAGCTCGCTATAAATACGGAAGCGATAGTTTTTGATGTTAAGGTTGGAAGTGGAGCATTTATGAAGAAATTTGAGGAAGCGAAACAGCTTGCTGAGGGCTTGGTTAACGTTTCAAAGCTCTACGGGAAGAAGAGTTCGGCTTTAATTACAGATATGAATCAGCCTCTTGGGAGGAGCGCGGGAAACTTGATTGAAGTGTTTGAAACCCTTGATGCCCTTTCTGGGGACATATCAAATGACCTGCTTGAGGTTGTTTCATCGCTTGCAGGAGCAATTTGTGAGCTCACTGGCGTTTCAAGTTTTATAGAAGGAAAAGTGCAGGCAAGAGATGTAATTCTTTCTGGAACTGCAGTCTCAAGCTTTACATCCTGGATTGAGCACCTTGGCGGTTCCCTTGACGTTAAACTTGCTTCAAACAGGCGATACGTTGAGTCCAAGAAAAGCGGTTATGTTTCATACATAGATGGAGAAAATCTTGGTTACCTTATAGTTGAGATGGGTGGTGGAAGGAAAAAAGCGGGGGAGAAGGTAGATTACTCTGTTGGATTAAGGTTTTTTAAGAAGATTGGGGATTACGTTGAGAAGGGAGAACCTATTGGAGAGGTAATATTTAATATGGGAGACGAAGAGCGTTTTGTGGCTAAATTCCTTGACTCCTTTGAGATTTCCTCCGAGCCTGTAAGTTGTTTAACGCTTGTGAAAGAGGTTGTGAGATAAAAAGGGGGCGGTGCCTTCGCACCGCCTTTCACCGATCAAGGGGAGGGAGGGGGAAAAGGGGGTATCATAAAAACTCTGGCGTCCCCAGGGGGATTCGAACCCCCGTCGCCGGCGTGAAAGGCCGGTGTCCTGGGCCGGGCTAGACGATGGGGACATTGCGGAGTGGAAATATATTTGCAACCTTCATTTTTGTCAAGAGTTTTATAATTGTTTAAAAGTCAATTTCCTTGACGGAAAAAAGAAACTTTGATTTAATGAAAGGTGGAGCCAAATAAGGGAGGGAAAGATGAGGAAGCTATCGGGAATCATACTTCTGGTCTTTTTCGCACTGCTCATCGGCTACGTTCCATCCTTTTCAGAAGACCTATACGTATCACCGACAGGGAGCGGAACGGACTGCACGCAAGCAAATCCCTGCAGTTTACAGGAAGCACTTGATAAGGCAGCAAGCAACAACCAAGACGACACGATACACGTTGGAAGCGGAACTTACTATGCAAATGCAACTGGAACGTTCACCTACTCTGTGGCTGACGGGTCAAACAATGGCTCGCTGACAATCATAGGGAACGGAACAGGAG
>CAZJFY010000021.1:0-10824 GCA_964545225.1 uncultured bacterium
CCATCTGGAAGCTTCAGATCAACAAGGGCAAAAAGAACAGGTTCATTTTTCAGCATATCCATCGCCTCCTTTACAGAGGAGGCTTCAAGGACATCAAATTCAAAATCTTCCAGAACAACTTTTAAAACTTGCCTTATGTTTTTCTCATCATCAACCACTAACGCTTTCATCTACTTCCCCAACTGGAATTTCCAACACAAACTTTGCTCCACCAAGCGGGCTTCTACAAACTCTTAAATCCCCTCCAAGTTCAACAGCAACCCTCTTCGCTATAGACAATCCAAGCCCTGTTCCATTCTCTTTCCTCGTAAAAAAGGGGTCAAAAATCACTTCCTCATCCTTTTCATCAACTCCCGGTCCATCATCCTCAACAATAAGCTTAAGCTTACCATCGGAAACGAAGCACTTGATAAAAACCTTGCTCCTTGCCCACTCAACACAGTTCTTAATAATATTCGATGCAGCAGAGAAGAAGGCGTCCCTTTGGAGTCTTACATTAACATCTTCAACGTTAACCCTAATTTCCTTCCCGTAAAGGGAAAGTAAGGAAACTATCCTTTCTATCTCCTGTTTAATGTTAAATACTTCAATTTTAGAATCTAAAGGCCTTGAAAATGAAAGGAAATTTTTTAAAACCTTATTGAGTCTCTTTGATTCTTCAGATATCATCCTCAATAAACTTGGATCCCTTTTACCATCCAAAAGAAGCTCAGCTGCAGCCTGTATAGATGAAAGAGGATTTCTTATCTCATGGGCAAGATTAGCACTAATTCTAAAAAGGTGCTTATATGCTCTATTTATCTCCCTTTCCCTTTCCAATCTCCTTATATATTCATCCTGTTGCCTTATTTTACCATTAAACCTTAAACCGGCATTAACAATCAGGAAAAAGGCAAGGAAATTGAGAGATAACTTTAAAGATAAAGTAAGAACATCATAATTTGTAAGGAAGAGAAGCCATGCATAGAAGAAAAAAGCGAGGAGGGAGAGAATATAAGCTTTGTTGGACCCTGTAAGAGCTGCGGAGAAGAAAAGAGGAAAAAGATAGATAATAGAAAAATACTGCCAATTTACAATGTTTGACAGGATTAAAACTGAGATAAAAACTATATCAAGGATAAAATCAAGAAAGTTAACTTTTCTATAGGAAAGTGAAAACAAACTGACTGTAGGATAAATTGAAAGAACTGCTATGGAATAATCTGAATAACCGAAACCCTCCCTGATTATACCAACAGATAGAACAATCAGAAGAAGCGCCAGTGAAAAGACAAACCTTGAAAGTTTGTAATTGAAGAAAAGCCTGTTCCAGAATTCGCCACTTTCAACCATGCATCTCCCTCAACTTTTCAGGAAAGAAGCTTTTGAAGGGAAGAGCTATAAACCTCTTTTACTCTTTCTATTTCCAGTTCAATAACCTTTTTACCATTGCATCTAATAACCCCTTTCCCACTGGCATTAACAAAACCAAGCATTTTAAATGGAACCTTGCTAAGAGACAAAAATTCCTCAAATTCCTTCTTCAGACCTTCAGAAACAGTAACTATAACTCTGCTCTGTTCTTCACCAAAAATCAGCAGGTCGGGCCTGATCTTACTCTCAAGTGAAACCTCAAATCCCAGGCATTTATTAAATGAAGACTCAAAGAGGCAAACAACCATACCACCCTCTGAAATATCATGAGCACTCTTTATCAAACCCTTTGATATTGCCTCAATCAGGAATAACTGCAGTTTTCTCTCAAACTTTAAGTCTATCTTCTGTTCCCCAGAAAATTCGCCAAGCAAAAGCTTCTGATATTCAGAACCGGATATATTTCCACTATTAATTCCTAAAAGATAGATAATGTCACCCTCATCTTTAAAATCTAAAGTCATGTGCTTTTCAACGTCATCAAGAACACCAACACAAACAACAGTTGGGGTGGGGAAGACAGCTCTTTTACCTCCATCAATAACGGTTTCATTGTAAAAACTAACATTTCCACTGACAACCGGAGTCTCAAGAATCCTGCAAGCTTCAGCCATTCCATCCGTACACTTTATAAACTGCCACATTATCTCAGGATCTTCAGGACTACCAAAATTCAAACAGTTAGTAATCGCTTTTGGAACCGCTCCGCTACAAGCAACATTTCTTGAAGCCTCAGCAACGGCAATCTTCCCTCCCTCATAAGGATTTAAATAACAGTACCTTGAGTTACAATCTGAACTCATTGCAATTCCTTTCTTGCTCCCCTTTAACCTCAAAACAGCAGCATCAGAACCTGGATAAACTACAGTATTTATCTGAACCATATAATCATACTGCCTATAAATCCACCTTTTACTTGCAATAGTTGGAGAAGAGAAAATTTCTAAGGCAATACTATTAAGGTTATCAGGCTCAGGAATATCCTCCAAATTAAAAGCTTTTACTTCCTTTAAATAACGTGGAACCTTTGAAGGTCTTTCATAAACTGGCGCCTCATCAACAAGAGCTTTAACTGGAATTTCACAAACCCTTTCACCATGCCAAAACAGCTGAAGAACATTACTTTCTATTACCTCACCTATCACACAAGCATCAAGCCCCCATTTCCGAAAAACAGCCATTATTTCTTCCTCTTTTCCCTTCTCACAAACAACAAGCATCCTCTCTTGAGATTCAGAAAGCATAATCTCATAGGGCGTCATCCCCTCTTCCCTGACGGGAACTCTATCAAGGTAAAGCTTTACCCCTACATTCCCTCTTGATGCCATTTCAACTGAAGAGGATGTTAATCCAGCAGCTCCCATATCCTGAATTGCAACAATTCCCTCCTTTTCCATCGCTTCGAGGCAAGCCTCTATCAGCAGTTTCTCTGTAAAAGGATCCCCAACCTGAACATTTACTTTTTTCTCGATCTCCTCTTCCGATGAAAACTCTTCAGAAGCCATTGTTGCACCATGAATTCCATCCCTACCAGTTTTAGAACCCACATATATTATAGGATTCCCAACACCCGCAGCCTTTGCGTAAAAAATCTTCCCTTTCTCAACAACACCTATGGCAAAAGCGTTTACAAGAGGGTTTGTTTGATAGCATGAATCAAAGTAAACATCACCTCCAACCGTTGGAACTCCAACACAGTTTCCATAATGGCTAATGCCTGAGACGACTCCTTTAGTTACGTATTTCATCTTGGGATCATTCAACTCACCAAACCTTAAAGAATCCATACATGCAATTGGCCTTGCTCCCATTGTAAACACATCCCTTAAAATGCCTCCCACACCTGTAGCTGCCCCGTTAAAAGGTTCAATGAAAGAAGGATGATTGTGGGATTCCACTTTAAAAGCAACACATATTTCCTTTTCAGGATCAACCTCAATTATTCCTGCATTCTCCCCGGGGCCTTGAACAACCCAGGATGCTTGAGTGGGAAATTTCTTCAAATGGATCCTTGATGACTTGTAAGAACAGTGCTCAGACCACATTGCTGAAAATATACCAAGCTCAACGATGTTTGGCTCTCTTCCAAGAAGCTTGAGAATTTTCTCGTACTCTTCAAGAGTTACGTGTTTTTCAATAATTTCCTTATCCATTAAAACCTCTCAACCTTTAAAATAAGCTTAATTATAACTTTCTAAAATGTCAATTACTCGCTTCATACCTTCAGGAAGGTCAATTTCAAACTCAAGCTTGTTGCCAGTTCTTGGATGCTTAAAGGAGATGTAGCATGCACAAAGTGCATGCATATTCATTTCTCTAATTGCTCTCCTAAGGTTTTCATCTTTAACCTTTGAAAGCTTAAAACCGTAAACTTCATCTCCAAGAATGGGATGACCTATATATGCCATGTGAACTCTTATCTGGTGCGTTCTTCCTGTCTCAAGCTTGCACTTTACAAAAGTTACGTTGAACTCTTCATATCGCTTCAAAACCCAATAGTTTGTTATAGCTTCTCTTGGAGAATTTGTCCTCGGAGAAAACTTTTTCCTATCAAACTTATCCCTTCCTATGGGAACGGTAATTCTTCCATAGTCATTTTCAATTATCCCGAAAACCAAAGCCTTGTATATTCTAATAACCTCTCTTCTCTTAAACTGTTCAATAAGAGCCTGATTTGAGTAATCATTTTTTGCAACAACGAGGAGTCCAGCTGTATCTTTATCAAGCCTGTGAACTATTCCAGGCCTTAAAGTCCCCCCAATACCTTTTAAGTCTTTACAGTGATAAAGAAGAGCATTAACAAGCGTCCCACTGTAATGCCCTGGAGCCGGATGAACAACCATACCTGGAGGTTTGTTAACAACTATCACATCTTCATCCTCATAAACTATATCTAAGGGTATGTTCTCAGGTTTAGCAGTTAACGGGACAGGCTCTGGAATTTCAAAAGAGATAAGTTCCCCTAACTTAACTTTATAGGAAGGTTTTTTTACGATCTTCCCATTTATACTTACATCTCCGTTCTCAATAATTAGTTTAGCCTGAGACCTTGACAAATTTCCAACAGCAGACAAAAAAACATCAAGTCTCTTACCTGCATCCTCTTCCGTTACCTTTACTTCAGGCATAGAGAATTACTTTCTCCTCCTGTTCAACTCTTCAGCTATCTCTTCAAGAGTAATTCCTTTCTCAACAAGTGCAACAAGAAGGTGGTAAATCAAATCTGAAACCTCATAAATAGCATGTTCCCTATTCCCGGACTTTAAGGCAAGAATTGTCTCAATTGCTTCTTCTCCAACTTTTTGAAGAATCCTGTCCTCACCTCCTTTAAAAAGGGAGGAAGTATATGAGCCTTCGGGAAGATCTTTTTTCCTGTTTTCTATAATAGTGTAAAGCTCTCTTATCACCTCACAGAAATTCATTCCTCCTCCCATGCCAATTTTCTAAAGAAGCAACTAACGTTTCCTGTATGACATGCAGGTCCTTTTGGTTCAACAACATAAAGCAATGTATCCTCATCGCAGTCAACATATATCTCCTTTACTAACTGAAGATTTCCGGAAGTTTCCCCTTTCTTCCAGATTTTCTTGCGCGACCTTGAATAGTAATGAGCAATCCCTGTCTCAATAGTCAAATTAAGAGCTTCTTCATTTGCATATGCAACCATCAAGACTTTACCTGTCTCTTTATCCTGAACTACCACAGGAACTAAGCCGTTACCCTTTTTAAAATTTACCTTCCTAAGAAGTTCCGCGTTTACTTTTATGTTCTCCTCCACTGCTAACAGGAATTACCCTATTTTCATCAATATAAAATAACTTGAGCGAAGATATTTTATAACCAGCTTTTTCAAAAGCATCTCTGTAAAGTTTGAGCTGTTCAGAGTATACATTAAAAAGTTCCCTGTTAAAAAGACCTGTTTTTATATCCCATATTTCATAACCCCTTTCTGTCTTTAAAAGAAGGTCTATTCTACCTCTTATAACCTCCTTACCCCTTAGATATGTAAACGGAACCTCAACATCTGCTCCAATAAGAAAGCGGTAGTTTGAACTAAGCAGGTCATAAATACTTTCTAACCTCCTTATTAAATCCTTACTTGGAGAATAAAGCTTGTTCACAGCATAAGCAACAGATTCCTCCTTTTCGCCGCCTCTGATAAAAGCCTCGCAAAGTGCGTGAACGGCGTTACCGTAATCCCTTGGATCCATCCCTTCAGGCAAAAATGGGTTTTTCTCAGTAGTAGTAACTTTCTGGTGAGAGCTCGGATAAACTGTCCTCAGAAATTCAGAAGGAGTGTATTTAAGAGGAATGAGTTTCTCCTCATCCCTGAAAACCTCTATTACCCTTTCTGCATCAAATGTGCTTGGCTTCGCCTTGAAATCAAAATTTCCATATGGAAATTCAAAGTCTCCCTTTACCTTCCTTAATCCAAGGATAAGGTTATCCATTGCTCTTGTGAAACAAACATATAAAAGGTTTTTCTCTTCCTGAAAGTCCAGATAGCTGTTAATCTCGCTGAGTGCATTGAAGAGAGGACTATCGTTGAAGTCCTTCTTATCTTCAGAAAACAACCTTATAGCTATTCCCAAATTCGTAAAAAGATATCTTCTTCCGCCACCACCCTTTCTCCAGGGAATTGCAACAACTGTTTCAAACTCAAGTCCCTTCGAACCATGAATGGTTGTCAACAGTATCCCCTTCTTAAAGTCAGTTTTCATTGACAGTGTCCTATCCCTGGAACTTATAAGAGATTCAAGATAACCTATTAACTCCTCAAAGCCAATGAAATTTTCACTTTCAAACCTTGCAATCTCATTTACAAATTCAAGAAGAGAAAAGTAAGATTCTTTATCTACCATGTAAAGCATATCGTAATATCCGGTCTCATCAAGCAACCTGTTTATGAAAACCGAATGAAGTTGTGTATCTTTAAGCTTCCTAAAGTTATCAATGAGAGAAAGGAACTCCTTTACACCATCTGGACAGGTCTCCTCCCTATTAATGCAATTTATTGCCTCTGAGTGACTCAAACCAACAAATCTGGAAGTAAGAACGAAAAACTTTTCCTTGGAGTTTTCAGAATCAGCTATGAACTTTAAGAGGTGCATAACTTCCCTTA
This sequence comes from uncultured bacterium, assembly GCA_964545225.1. GTDB lineage: Bacteria > Aquificota > Aquificia > Desulfurobacteriales > Desulfurobacteriaceae > CAZJFY01. Next base: position 6,536 of record CAZJFY010000021.1, read on the forward strand.
CACCATAAGTATCAAATGGATTTGAGCTCAAAACTGAGAAATCAACTCCCAATTCCCTTAGAACCTTCTCAAAAACTGCCAAATCCTTCCTTGTTCTTCCAATGATTCCAACTTTTTCCTTACTTGCCCGTTCTATAACTATAGGAACAGTTTTCCTTGCAAACTCATCAAAAGTTTCAAAGTCAATAAAGTAAACATTCCCTCCCTCTTCCCCTTCCTCCAAAAACCTGTTAAAGCCCACCTCTATCCCCAATCTTTTCTCACCATCATAAACTCTTGAAAAAAGCTTGTTAAAGAAAGAAAGGAGCTCCTTCTTTGACCTGTAGTTCTTTACAAGTGGAAAACAGTTCTTAACAAAGGATTTTGCATCCTTCCAGATAGATATATCAGCAGACCTAAACCTGTATATTGACTGTTTCGGGTCACCAACCAAAAATAAGCCTGGAGGGGTTTTAGTTCTTGTAAGCTCTTTTATTATCTCCCACTGAATAGGATCTGTATCTTGAAACTCATCAACCATTATAAACCTTAAATCTGAAACTATTTCTTCCTTAGCATTATCAAAGTTCCTTAAGAACTCAAGGGTTTTTTCAAGGAGGTCATTATAACCTACCCTTAACCTCTTAATCTTCTCATCTTCATATATAGAAAAGGCTTCCCTTAATAGATCAACAATCCCCTTTATAAGCAGTTTCTCCTTCTCAAGATTTCCTTTCCCTTTTTCTGATAATTCACACTCACTCAACTTGCAAAATTTGGAAAAAATACTATTAACCATTAAATCCACGTCAAAACCCTTAAAAATCGGAAGATACCTTGTCCTGTGCTTTATCGTCTCCTTTATAAAGCGAACAACAACGTTAAAAGCATCTATATAATCTACCGATATATGCTTAAAAACTTCACTAAGCATAGCCGGGTTTGTGGAACCGATAGCGTTAAAGACTGCAAAGTCAAGAAGCTCCTCGACTTCCACATCCGATAGCAATTTACTATCAATATCAAAAAACCTGTACCTGAAGCCATATGTCTTAAGAATGTTAAAGCAAAATGAGTGAATAGTTCCAATTGGAGCGGAAGGAAGGTAAATTAAAGCATCTTGAAGTGAATCTTCCCCTTTTACTAACAAGCTATAAATCTTATTCTTTACCCTATCCCTAACTTCAGATGCTGCTGCTTCAGTAAATGTTATTAAAACTATGTTTTCTGGCGAATACCCTTTTAAAAGCAAATCAACATACCTGTCAACAATTAAGGTTGTTTTCCCTGTTCCTGCATTTGCCTCAACAATAACCATTTCTTTATCAAATATTCCTTTCATCCTTCCCAAGCCTGAAATCAAGATGGTTCTTAAAAACTGTTTGAATTAAGCTTAAATCTCTACCTCTATAACGACTCAATTTTAGAACATTAAAAGGTTTCTTGAGGAAACTCATTGACAATGCCCCTAACTCCCTGTTCCATCTGAACTCTCCCTTACCACACTTTTCACATATAGCTCCACCTTCCTTTAAGGAAAAAGAGCTCAAACGTGAGCTGCCACAATTCACACACCTTAAAACAACAGGAAATATTCCCTCAAAAAAGGAGAACTTAACAACAAACATCGCAATTGCTAAATCAAAACTCTCCTTTACTTTTATGTAATGCTTAAGCAAAGAGAATAGTTTTTCATTTTCGCTAAAAGCATAGCTCAAATAGAATCTCGAAATTTTGCTAAGATAACTTAATCTTTCAAGGGTTTCAGGAATATTGCTCTCTATCAATTCACAGTCACGAACCTTCAACTTATCACCTATATTTAAACCTATAAAATGTGAAAGGGAAAACGTCTCGTACTTTAGCGGGAATTCTCCCTTTTTGATTCTCACTACAACGTCAATTCTACCAGTTTTATCTCCAAAGAGATTTAGATGTTTTAAGTTACTACCGAGCCACTTAGATTTAAGAATAAAAGCGTTAAATTCCATGCTGTATAATTTAATTCAAATGTAAAGTTTTGTGAGGAGATAATGAAAGTAACAACTAAAACGATCCTCGAAAAGAAAGGAAAAGAGAAGATCGTTATGGTCACTGCTTATGACTACACAACATCCAAAATTGTTGATAATGCCGGAGTTGACATTATCTTAGTTGGAGATTCGCTTGGGATGGTGGTTTTAGGATACGAATCAACCATTCCTGTTACGATGGATGAAATGATACATCACACTAAAGCAGTGGTAAGAGGAAGGAAAAGAGCCATGGTTGTATTTGATATGCCTTTTCTTTCATACCAAACCAGCATAAGTGATGCTATAAAAAATGCCGGGAGAGCTTTGAAGGAAACAAACTGTGAAGCAGTGAAGGTTGAAGGCGGAGAGGAACAGGCAGATGTAATAGAATCTCTTGTTAATGCAGGCATCCCGGTCATGGGCCACGTTGGGCTTCAACCACAAAGCGTTAACGTTTACGGAGGATACATTTTAAGAGGAAAAGGGAAAGAAAGGGAGAAAATCATTGCAGATGCAAAAGCTGTTGAAGAAGCTGGAGCATTTGCTGTTGTCCTTGAGAAATTACCATCCTCCTTAGCAAAAGAGATAACAAGAGAACTTTCCATACCAACCATAGGAATAGGAGCGGGTCCATACTGCGATGGACAGGTTTTAGTATTTCATGACATTGTTGGTTTATTTGAAGAGTTCAAACCTAAATTTGTAAAGCGCTACGCAAAAATTGGAGAATTAGCAAGAGAAGCTATCAGCTGTTTTGTAAAAGAGGTAAAATCTGGAGAATTTCCAGACAGGGAGCACTCATTTGACAATTCTTAAAGCCGAAAACATCACAAAGAGATTTCCAATAAAGAGAAACTTCTGGGGTAAACCAATAGAGTTCATCACCGCTGTTAACGATGTCTCCTTGAAAATAGGGGAAAAGGAAACAGTAGGTGTAATAGGTGAAAGCGGATGTGGAAAATCAACACTCGCAAAAATCATACTAAACCTTGAATCTCCTGATAGAGGAAACGTTTTCTTCAAAGGAAAACCTATAAATAAAATGAACAAAGAGGAATACAAAAACTATAGAAAAAATGTTCAAGCTGTTTTTCAAAATCCTCAGAGCTCATTGAACCCGAGAATGAAGATATGGGAGATCGTTACTGAAGGTCTTAAAATTAACCTCAAACTTAAAAGAGATGAACTTAAAAAGAAAGCTATTGAACTCCTTGAACTCACAAGGCTATCTAAAAACCTTTCAGAAAAACATCCTCACCAGCTCTCTGGAGGACAGAAGCAGAGAGTTGCAATTGCCAGAGCTTTAGCATTGAACCCTGAAATTATAGTTGCTGATGAACCAACATCAGCTCTTGATGTCTCAGTCCAGGCACAGATAGTCAACCTTCTCTTAGACCTGCAGGATAAATTTGGAATCTCCTACCTGTTCATATCCCATTCAATCCCCATAGTTGAATCAATAAGCGATTACGTAATAGTTATGTATAAGGGTATGATACTTGAAGAGGGAAAAACAAATAAGATATTCCCCAATCCTGCACATCCTTATACAAAGCTTTTGGTTAGCTGCATTCCAGTAATTGACCATAGAAAGAGGAAGGTAATAAAGCTCCCACAAATTGAAATGGAGACCAGCAAAGGCTGTCCTTTTTACAGTAGATGCCAGGTAAAAAAGGACATATGTAGCAGAGAAATCCCGAAACTAAAAGAGATTGAAGAGAACCACAAAGTTGCCTGCTTTCTTTTCTGATTTTAGACTCTTAGAAAGTTCTTTTAGAACAGGAACTATATTATAATTTATCCATGATAAACAGCCTCTTAGAGGATGGGTATGAAAAAAAGAAAGTTTCTATTTTTTTCCTTGCTTGTCCTTTTAGTAGTGCTTTTATTCTTTCCTGCAGATGCACCAATCAGAAAAGGGCTTGCCATACTAATTTTTACTGCTTTAATGTGGATTAGCGAAGCTTTGCCATTAGGCGTAACAAGTTTATCTGTTCCTGTTCTTGCAGTTCTCCTGCGTATATCAGATGTTAAATCTGCATTCTCACCCTTTGCTCACCCAATAATTTTCCTTTTCTTAGGAGGATTTACACTTGCAGCAGCGCTTTCAAAGTATGACCTTGACAGGTTCCTTGCCTACAGAATCGTTTCCTTCTCTAAAGGAAACCTTCTTTATACATCAGCTCTCCTTATGGTATCGACAGCCTTTATCTCCATGTGGATAAGCAATACATCAACCACTGCAATGATGCTCCCACTTGCATTAGGAATTATTGGGACGATAGGAGAAAATAA
>CAZJFY010000022.1:0-10747 GCA_964545225.1 uncultured bacterium
TAGGAGCGATTCAATCATATATTTCCCTTAGTTAGGATTAGGCGAATTCTATCAAATTGAATTTAGAACGTCTTTTAGGATTTCCATGCCAAGATCTATCTCCTCCTTTTCAATGATCAGTGGAGGAACAAACCTTAGGACATTCCCTGCTGTGCAGTTAATAATAAGTCCTCTTTTTAATGCTTCTAAAACTATATTTGAACAAGGTTGTTTACATACTGCTCCAATCATTAAGCCTTTTCCTCTTATCTCCTTGATCTTTTCGGGGAAGTTAAGTTTTAATTCCTCAAGTTTTGCTTTAAGGTAGTTTCCTTTGTCGAATACCTCTTCAAGGAAAATTTTGTCTGAAACTATCTTCATTACCTCTATTCCTGCTTTTGTTGATAAGGGGTTCCCTCCAAAGGTTGATGCATGAAGTCCTGGTTTAAGAACTGTTGCAAATTCCCCTTTTGATACGATGGCACCTATAGGAACGCCATTAGCGAGGGCTTTTGCAAGGGTCATAACATCAGGTTCAACGTTGAAGTGCTGATAAGCAAAGAGTTTTCCTGTTCTACCGATTCCCGTTTGAACCTCATCAAATATCAGGACAGCGTCAAATTCATTTGCTAATTCTCTTAAGCTCTCAAGGAATCTCTGATCAGCAGGTTTAATGCCTCCTTCTCCCTGTACCGGTTCAATGATAATGCCAGCAGTTTTTTCTGAAATGGTTCTTTCAACAGATTTTATGTTATTGAACTCTGCAAATTTTACGCCTTCAAGTGTCGGTCCAAAGCCTTCACTGTATTTACCCTGGCCAGTTATTGAGATTGTAGCCATCGTTCTTCCATGAAACGATCCTTTAAATGCAATAATTTCATATTTTTCTGGGTTTTTCTGTAATCCATACCTTCTTGCGAGTTTTATCGCTCCTTCGTTCGCTTCAGCTCCGCTATTGCAGAAGAAAACCTTATCTCCGAATGAGTTTTCACATATAAGTCTTGCGAGTTCTGCTTGATTTTCAATGTAAAAATAGTTAGAGATGTGAATCAGCTTTTTTGATTGTTCACAGATGGCATTTGAGATTGCAGGATGGCAGTGTCCCAAGTTACAAACTGCTATTCCTGCAAGCATATCCAGATATCTGTTTCCCTTGTCATCGTATAACCAACACCCTTTCCCCTCTGTAAATGCTATGGGAAATCTGTTGTAAGTTTTCATTACAAATTTTTCTGTTTTATCAAAGGTGTTCAAATTCCCTCCTATATTTGACGTTTTAATTTCTCAATGACGTTTTTTATCAAGCTATACTTTGTCTTTAAACTTGCTCTGTTAACAATAAGTCTTGCTGTTGTTTCAAGTATAACATCAACTTCTCTTAATCCGTTTGCTCTAAGGGTGGATCCTGTTTGTACAAGGTCGATTATTCTGTCCGAAAGACCGACGAGGGGTGCTAACTCAACTGAGCCGTAAAGTGTTATTATTTCTGGGTGAATTCCTCTACTTCTAAAATAGCTATCTGTTATTCTTGGGTATTTGGTTGCTACTCTTATGAATGAAAGTTTTTCAAGGTCATAAGGTTCAGCAATGTTTTCGGGTTCTGCAACGGAAAGTCTACACTTTCCAAATTTAAGGTCAAGAGGTTCATAAAGTTCATATCTCTTTTCTTCAATTACATCTTTCCCGGCAATTCCAATATCTGCTGATCCGTAATAAACGTAAGTTGGAACGTCCATGGGTTTTACAAGTATGAACTTGAAGTTTTCAAATTGGAAGATAAGCTTCCTAGATTCTTTCAGAACCTCAGAAGCGTGGATGCCAGCTGAGTTTAGAACTTCCACTGTATCTTTGAGAAGCCTGCCTTTTGGAAGGGCAAACGTTATTTCAGTACGGTAGTTCACTTTTCTCTCTCCTTATGTTTGCTCCAAGTTTCTTGAGCTTCTTTTCCAGGTTTTCATAACCCCTGTCAAGGTGGTATATTCTATAGACTTCCGTTGTATTTTCTGCTGCCAGTCCGGCTATGACAAGGGAAGCACTTGCTCTTAGGTCTGTTGCCATTACCTTTGCTCCAATAAGTTTCTCAACCCCTTTTACAATTGCTGAATTGCCTTCAATTTTAATGTTCGCTCCAAGCCTCTGGAGTTCTAAAACGTGCATAAATCTGTTTTCGAAAACTGTTTCCTTTATTATAGATGTTCCACCTGCAAGGCACATTGAAGCCATAAACTGAGCCTGCATGTCAGTAGGAAATCCAGGGTATACTTGTGTAACAATATCCACGGATCTTAGCTTTTGCTTCTTTTTAACCTTCGCAGAGTTCCCATCAATGCTTATATCTAATCCTGCTTCAGTGAATTTATCCACAACGCTTTTCATCACGCTTGAAGGGAAATCCTTTATCTCTACCTCTCCTCCTGCTGTTGCGATGGCTGCTATGAAAGTTCCGGCTTCTATTCTGTCGGGCATAACTTTGTGATTTATTGAACCAATCCCATCTATTCCTTGAATTTCTATAGTATCAGAACCGGCACCTTCAATTAAGGCTCCTGCACTTCTTAGCGCTTTTGCAAGATCAACAATTTCAGGTTCTTTTGCAGCGTTTCTTATTATTGTTTTTCCTCTTGCAAGAACCGCAGCCATCATAACGTTTTCTGTGCCTCCAACAGTAGGAAAATCAAAGTTGATTTCAGCACCTTTCAGTCCCCTTTTGGCTTCTGCAACAACGTAACCATGCTCTATTTTTATATCAGCTCCCATTTTTGCAAAAGCCTTTAAATGAAGGTCGATTGGTCTTGCTCCTATTGCACATCCTCCTGGTAAAGAAACTTTTGCTTTTCTATACTTCGAAAGAAGTGGGCCTAAACAGAGTATGGATGCTCTCATTGTTTTAACTAATTCATATTCAGCTATCGTTTTAATATTGTTGGAAAACGTTACACTTGCTGTGTTCCCCTCATAGACAACTTTTAGTCCCATGCTTTGGAGTAATTTTATTGCGGTTTGAGTATCCCTGAGGTTGGGAACGTTTTCTACTAAGCTATTACCATTGGATAAAATGGTCGCAAAGAGTATCGGTAAACTTGCATTCTTTGAACCAGATACCAAGACCGTTCCTTTAAGTTCATTTCCGCCTTTAATAACAAACTTCTCCAAGGTTTACTCCTTACATGCTATTGCTACTCTTTCTATTCCATTTAGGTCCTTATAAATTTGTATACTTGAGAAACCCTGCTTTTTGAGGATCTTCTTCACATCTTCAGATTGACCTTTGCCAAATTCTAAGCTTAAAAATCCTCCTGGTTTAAGTTTCATGTAGGATTGAAAGGATAACTCTTCAATGATTTCAAGTCCAGTTTTCCCAGAAAATAAAGCTTTGTAAGGTTCAAATTTAACAACATCTTTCTCAACGAGTCTATCTTTAGTTGATATGTAAGGAGGATTTGAGACAATAACATCAACTTTAAATTCAATGTTCTCAAGCAGGTTGCCCTTTATAAATTTAATTGGACAACCTATGTCTTTTGCATTTTCCTTTGCTACCCTAAGTGCAGTGTCCGATATGTCAATTCCAAAAAATCTGCAGTCCTTCAGCTTTACATTTTTACAAATTGATATGATGATGCAGCCTGATCCTGTTCCAACGTCAATTATCGTTATTCCTGAAGAGAACGTTTTATGTATTTTCTCCAGTGTTTTTTCAACGAGGATTTCCGTTTCGGGTCTTGGAATCAAGACACCTTTCTTAACTTTAAACCTAATCCCAAAGAACTCTTTGTATCCAACTATGTATGCAACGGGTTCTCCTTTTGCCCTTCTGCTTATTAGTTTCCTGTAGCGCTCAACTTCTTCAGGTGTTAAAGGTCTGTCATAATTTGTATATATTTTTATCCTGTTGTCCCATCCAAGTGCATGGCACATTAGGAGTTCGGCATCAAGGCGAGCACTTTTGATTCCTCTTTCTGAAAGAATTTGAGCAGCTCTTTCAACAAGCGGTAATACAGTCCATTTCATGGCAAAATTATAAAGTATAATTCTGGTTTGGAGGAAAGTTGAAACATATATCAAAGGTAGTATATCTTGATAAAGTTGATTCAACAAACGAGTATTTGAAGAGAATATCAGTTGAACATGGATTATGTATAGTTGCTAACTATCAAACGAAAGGTAGAGGAAGAAGGGGTAAAAGCTGGATTTCCCTTAAAGGTAAAGGTCTTTACCTGTCTGTTCTTTTTAGGAAACCTTCCAGTTTGGACTCCATTAAGTTGCTCAGTCTTGCAATGGGGACAGCAGTTGTAAGAGTTTTGAGAAGTTTCAAGGAAGCGTTTTACCTTAAGTGGCCAAACGATGTTTGTATTAAAGGCAAGAAAATATGCGGTATTCTTCCCGAAGTTTTGAAGGACAGAGTGATAGTTGGCATAGGTGTAAATATGTACCATTCAGAGAGTGATTTCAGTTTAATAGATCAGCCCACAACTTCTCTTTCAGCGGAGGGAATTTCCATTGATAGGGATGAATTCCTCGGTATGATTTTGACTTCCGTGGATACTTATTTTGATCGGTTGATTAGTGGGAAGTTCAATGTAGATGAGTATGAATCGCTCTGTCCTTTGAAGGGGAAAAGGGTAGTAATTGCTAAGGATAAAGGGAAGAGTTTTGAAGGTATATGTCTTGGAGTTGATATGGATGGTTGTCTGATTGTTGATACAGGATTGGGCATTGAAAGGTTGATATCTTCAGATGTCAGTATAAGGGTTAAGGATGTATAATACGCTCAAAAGTTAAAGTTCTTAGGAGAAGAGGATGAAAAGTCTAAAGTGGAGAATTGCAATAGTTTTGTTGGTTCTTCTTGCTTCACTGTATGCACTCTTTACTAAACCTGTTAATTTTGGACTTGATCTTCAGGGAGGAACACATCTTGTTTTGCAGATTGATGTTGAAAAAGCTTTAAAGAATGAGGCTTCTGCATTCATGAGAGATATTAAAAACTTGCTTGTAGATAAAGGTATTGAGGTTCTTAAGGTAAAGAGGGAAGGTAGGGAAATTGAAATAAAGTTGATAGACCCTGAAAAGGTGTCAAAGGCTGTTGACCTTATTAGCAAGGATTTTGGAGGGACATTTAAAATTTCCGTTAACGGAACGGAGATTATGCTCAGTTTTAAGGAGAGCTTTGTTTCAAAGGAAGTTGACAGGCTCGCTGAACAAGCTCTTGAAACTATAAGGAACAGGATAGATGAGCTTGGCGTTGCTGAACCAGTAATAGTTAGAAACGGGAGGGATAGAATAATTGTTGAGCTTCCGGGAGTGAAAGATCCAGATAGAGCAAAGCAGATCATTGGAAGGGTTGCTAAATTGGAGTTTATGGAAGTTGTTGATGTTGCTGATACCAAGGAAGAGCTTGTTCAAAAGCAGGGCGGAGCGATTCCAGAAGACTGTAAAGTGCTTCCTCAGGACATTAAGGATAAATCAGGCAAGGTTATTGGCCATAGGTACTACCTTGTTAAAAAGGAACCTATCCTAACAGGGGCTTACCTGAAAAATGCCTATCCAAGCACAGATGAGTATGGAATGCCAGCAGTTAGCTTTGAGCTTAATGGTGAAGGGGCAAGGATTTTTTCAGATTATTCTGGCAAACATGTTGGTACAAGGCTTGCAATAGTTCTTGATGATAAGGTCCAATCTGCTCCGGTAATAAGGTCAAGAATTGGAGCAAGAGGGCAGATAACCGGGCAGTTCACATATCAGGAGGCAAAGGATCTTTCAATCGTTCTAAGAGCAGGTGCTCTTCCGGCTCCTGTTAGATTTATTGAAGAAACTACTGTTGGCCCCTCTCTTGGAAAGGAATCTGTTGAGGGGGGTGTGAAGGCAGGAATATCAGGTCTTGTAATTGTAATGATTTTTATGATTTTTTACTACAAGTTTTCAGGCTTTGTAGCGGATCTTGCCCTTGGTATGAACGTCATTCTTCTTTGGGCTGCTTTGGGGTCTTTGGGAGCAACTCTGACCCTTCCAGGGATTGCAGGTTACATACTAACTATAGGTATGGCAGTTGATGCTAATGTTATTATTTTCGAGAGGATTAAGGAGGAACTGAAGAAAGGTAGGATGCTCCTATCAGCCGTTGAAGCTGGCTTTTCAACAGCTTGGGGAACCATCATTGATGCTAACATAACAACCATTGCTGCAGCTGCTGTTCTCTTTCAGTTTGGGACTGGTCCCATAAAGGGATTTGCTGTTACGCTTTCCTTAGGTATTCTCTCAAGCATGTTTACTGCCGTTTTTGTTACGAAAGTTATTCTGGATATCCTTGTAAGGTACAGAGAAAAACTATTCAGTATTTAAGGAGTTTCTCATGAAAGAGCTTTTTGACTTTATTGGAAAAAGGTATATAGCGTACTTTATCTCCCTTTTTCTAATTATAGGTTCCTGGGGTTATGGGATAGTTAAGGGACCAAAGTTCGGCATTGATTTCACCGGGGGAGTTTTAGTTCAGGCATAGTTTTCGAAAAGGGTAAATACAGATATTCTCAGGGATATTTTTAAAGGGAAGCTTGAAGGTGTTTCTGTTCAAAATATGCAGTCCGAAGATGAGTTTCTCATAAAAGCTCCTGTGAAGGGGGATCCAAACAAGGTTGTATCGTCCCTTAAGAGGATATTGATTGATAGTTTTAAGGATAGTGTTGAAATAAGAAGAGTTGAGATGATAGGTCCAACAATTGGACATGAACTTAAAAGGAAAGGGATACTTGCAGTATTTTATGCTCTTATTGCAATTCTAATATACGTTGCCTGGAGGTTTGAGGTAGTGTTTGCTGTTACCTCAGTCATTGCTCTTTTCCATGATGCTTTAATTACCATAGGTATGATGATGGTAACCGGGAGGGAGTTTAGCCTTCCAGTTATTGCTGCAATTTTGACTGTTATAGGTTATTCCATTAACGATACAATAGTTGTGTTTGATAGGATAAGGGAAAACATGAGAACATTTTTCGGGAAGAAACCTTTTGTGGAACTTGTAAATGAAAGCATAAACCAGACGCTTTCAAGAACAATAATAACTTCTCTTACGACATTTTTCGTTGTTCTATGTCTTTTCCTCTTCGGAGGTGGAGTTATTAACGATTTCTCATTTGCCCTTCTTGTGGGTATTGTTGTTGGAACTTATTCCTCAATTTTCGTTGCAAGTTCGCTTGTTGTTGATTGGTATAAAATTAAAAAGGCGAAATGAAAGTACTTTACAAATATATCTTAATTGAGACGCTGAGGATTTTTTCTCTAACTTTGGGTGCTTTTATTTTCGTTCTTCTGCTTGATAGAGCATCCATAATTGCCCAAACTGTCCTGGGACAAGGGATATCTATAGTGGATTTCCTAAAGATTCTCATTAAGGCCATCCCTTCCTTTTTAGGAATAACTATACCGATGTCTTTGGTTCTTTCTGTAATTATTGTCTTTTTTTCCCTTTCAAATAATAATGAGATTACAGCCATTAAGTCCTGCGGAATTAACGTAAAAGAAGTGTACAAACCTATTTTCTGGTTCAGTTTAGTTCTTACAGGTTTTACCTTTTACTCCCTCATGTTTATGATGCCTCAGAGTAATGTATCTTTGAAAAAGCAGGTTAGCGACATTATCAAAACTAAGCTTATGCTAAACATCTCTTCAAACAGTTTCGTTACCAATTTTCCAGGGGTTACTTTCTATGCAGAGAGGGCATTTCCAGATAAAGGTATACTTGAGAATTTCATGGTTTCTGTTAAGAAGAGAGGTGAATCAGCTATTATATTTGCAAAGCATGGAAAGATAAGAAGGGAAAATGATAAAGTGTTTTTGGACATTGCGGACGGTGAAGGGCAGTTCTTAAAGTTTAACAAACCTGGAAGTTTCAAGGTATTGAAGTTTAAAACTTATACGATGTTGATTTACAAGTTCAAGGAAAAAGAGAAGTTTACGGCTTCAAAGTATAAGGACCTTGTTCAATTAATGAAGGCTGGAACGTCATCCTCTAAAGTTGAGATTTTCAAGAGGTTGACTCTTTCTCTTACTCCTTTAATTATGGGTATCTTGGCATTTTCAATAGGAATACTGGTTCCCAGGGGATCTGTTGGTCTGGCTCTTGTGATTAGTTTAATCATAATTATCCTTTACTATATAGGGTACACAGTCTTGAAGAAATTAGCCGCATCTACCGGTTTCTCCCCTTTGCCTATTTTTCTGGATATTTTCTTTTTCGGAGTTTCGCTGTTCATGTATAGAATGGGTTTAAGAGAGCAGAAGAGGTTTGATTTGAAATGGTAAAAGCTCTTGACAAATATGTATTTTTGAGGGTCTTAAAGTACTTTTTCCTGTCTTACCTGGTATTTATATCGCTTTTTGTTGTTGTAGAGTTTATCAGCCATCTTGATAAGTTTCTTGAGACCAAAAACTTTGAGTTCGGTTTGATTTACGTTTTCAGCAGAGTGCCGCTTTATACTGTTAGGGTATTACCGATTTCAATGCTAATATCAACACTTGTAACTGTAGGGGATTTTTCTTCAACAAGTGAGTTAACCGTTGTAAAATCCCTGGGAATTAGTATCTATAGGTTTTCATTGCCGATAATTGTTTTTTCCGTTTTTGTTTTCTTTTTAAGCGTGCTTATTAATGAAATTCTTGTTCCAAGTTCAACGAGGATATCAAGGGAGATGTATGCAAAGATAGAGGGAAAATCGTTTTCATTTACTCTTGAGGGTTCAGTATGGTTTAGAAAAGGGAGAAGAGTTTTTATAAGTATGGATAGGGCTGATGTTAAGAGGAGATCGGGAGAAAAGGTTATGATTATTGAAGTTGATGAAAATATGGTTCCTATTAAAAGGATAGATTCTGAAAGAGCCATTTATAAGGGAGGTACTGAGTGGATTTTAGAGGGAGTTGTTATAAGGAACTTGAAGGAAAAGAGTTTCAAAAAAATGAGAAGTTTAGAATTTGATTTGGGCATCAGTTTGAATGATTTGCTTTTTAACAGAGTTGATCCGGAGATGGAAAGTTTCTTTAGCCTGTTAAAGAGCATAAACCATTTAAAAAGCATGGGCTATAATGTTCAAAGTTTTATTGTTGACCTTTACAATAAGATATCCATCCCGTTCATAGCTATAATTGCTGCCCTCTTTGGCATACCTCTTGGTTCATATAATCCGAGGAATAGAAAAGGATATACAGTACTCGTTGCTGCAGGCTTAATAGTTTTTTTGTGGTTTGCCGTTTCTATTTTTAGTGCTTTGGGAAAAAGTGGAATCCTTCCCCCTCTTTACGCAAGTTTCTCTCCAGAGGTCGGCTTTGCCTCTCTTGCTTTGATTTTACTTTCAAGGGTCCATACATGAAGTTTGATTACAGGAAAGCAGCGTTTGCTCAGGAAATGCTGAGGAAAAAAGTTACTCTAAAACCATTGAAGGGTTTTAAGTTTGTGGGAGGATGTGATTTAACGTTTTTAAATCCTTTCAAGACACCCACAACTGGTATAGCTTGTTTTGTCGTTCTTAAATTCCCTTCTTTAGAGGTTGTTGAAATATCCTATGCTTTTATGGAGGTGAAGGTTCCGTATGTACCGGGTTTTTTGGCTTTCAGGGAAGTTCCTCTGTTGATAAAGGCATATTCCAAGCTGTCTCTAAAACCTGATGTTATTATCGTTGATGGACAGGGAATAGCACATCCAAGGAGGGTTGGGCTTGCATCGCATTTTGGTGTTGTAATGGGGCTTTCAACCGTTGGATGTGCAAAGAAGCCCCTGTTTGGGGAGTTTGATTACCCGTGTGATGATGCAGGTTGTTTTAGTTATATAAAGGACCCTTCAAGTGAGGAGGTGATAGGGGTTGTTTTGAGGACTAAAAAGGCCGTGAAGCCTGTTTTCGTATCGCCAGGAAATTTTTCGGATGTTGAAACATCAAAGGATCTCATTATCAATTGCTGTAGAGGGTATAGGTTGCCAGAGCCTGTAAGGCTTGCACACAATCTTTTAACACGCAAGAGGAAGGATTTACTCTAATTTGGTAATATTTGCAAAACAAAAGGAGGTTTAACATGGCAGTAGAGAGGACTCTTGTAATTGTGAAGCCTGATGCTGTGAAGAAGGGAGCGGTTGGTGATATCATAAGAATTCTTCAAGAGCATGGTTTGAAGCTAATTGCGCTTAAAATGGTTCGTTTAACTAAGGAACAAGCTAAGATGTTTTACATCGTGCATAAGGACAGACCATTTTATGATGAACTTACGGATTTCATGTCATCTGGTCCTTGTGTCCCAATGGTGTTTGAAGCAGAGGATGTTATATCAAAAGTAAGGGGAATAATCGGTGCTACAGATCCTTCGAAAGCTGAACCTGGAACTATTAGAGCACTTTACGGAACAAATGTGGGAGAAAATGCAGTTCATGCTTCAGATTCCAGGGAATCTGCTGATTACGAAATTCCTTTCTTCTTTAACTCTCTTGAAATTTGTGGATAGTAGTATAATGTTTAAAAGCATTTAGGGGAGTAAATGGACGATAGTTTTAGTATTCTCGGGCTAAACAAGGACTCTATTTGCTTGGAAGTTTCTGAACTTGGAAAAGAAGTAGCTGTAAAGCACTTTGTCTTTGATGATCTCCTTGATACAGGAGAATCCCTTTATTGTAAAGTTTATGATTTAGGTGGAGGATTTTCCTCCTTTCTTTACCTGCTTAGAAGAACAACAGAAGGCATTCTAAAAAGAGCTGAAGAGAAGGAACTTGGTTGTTATTTAGGGTTCTCACAAGGAG
>CAZJFY010000023.1:0-10691 GCA_964545225.1 uncultured bacterium
TAACAAAAATCTCAGGGGCAATTGAAACCTTCAAAGGCATATCAAAAAGCCACCTAATAGTAAAACCAGGAGGAGATCATTTTCCATTTAGAATTAGCGATTTAAGCCTTTAATTTTCTTTCATTCTCTTCTCTTTTAAAATGCTCTTTATTTCATCTGCGGAGAAAAAGTATTCCTGACCACAGAAATTGCACTTCACAGAAACACCCCCTTCTTTTATTAGCTCCTCAAGCTCTTCCTCAGGAAGAACTACAATGCCTCCCCTAGCAACATCCTTAGAACACTTACACTTAAAAGCAAGTTCCTTTAAAGCTAAAATCTTCGGTGTAAAACCATCAAGCAATTTCTCAACAATATCCTCAGGCCTATTACCCTCTTTAATTAAACCGCTAATAGGAGGCAACTTCCTTACATTCTCCTCAAGCTTGGAAACGGCTTTATCGGAAACTCCAGGAAGCGGTTCAGCAAAAAAACCACCTGCTGCTTCAACCTTTCCAGTTTCACCAATAAGAATCCCTAATGAAATTGCAGAAGGTATCTGTTCAGATTTTGATAAATAATAAGCAATATCCTCAGCAATCTCACCAGAAACTAAAGGAACTGTGCTTTCATAAGGAGTACCAAATCCCAAATCCTTAACGACAGTTAAAAAACCTTTACCCACTGCTCTTGAAACATCAAACTTCTTTTCTCCATTAACTTCCTTTATAAAAGTTTCCACATCTGGATTTTGAACAAATCCTCTAACCTCTCCCTTTGCATTTGCCTCTGCTACTGCAAAACCAATAGGGCCATCCCCATCAACCCTTAAGAGCAATCTTTGTTCAGTTCCATGCTTCAACAGAGAAGTGAGAAGAATTGCTCCGGTTAAAACTCTCCCAAGAACAACTGTTGCCATCGGAGAAGTCCTATGCCTTAATCTGGCAACTTCACAAAGATTGGTTGTCTTTGCAACAAAAACTCTTAAAGCATCTTCCTCTGCAACAGCTATTACTCCGTAATCTCTGCTCATAAAATAGCTTTTAAGCTCCTCTTTCACCTTTCCATCAAGTTTTTTCATCTATCCTCAATTAGCTCCAAAATTCTTTCCGGAATCCTGTTCCTGTTTTCAAAAGTCAAGGTAAACACGTTAAACCCTTTAGAACTTCTTATATCCCTAACCAAAGGGTGAATGTCCTTATACGGAATTGTAACAATAACTGGTACCTGCTGCTTTAAAATTTCCTTTACAAGTCTCTGGAAATTCTCTGAAAACAGTTCCATCTTTCCAATCTCATCGAGAACAATTATCTTGCCTTCTTTTAAGTTATTCTTAATGAACGGAACTACGAACTTCTCAAAACCTTCCACATCAACTTTATACTTTCCAACCCTATAAGGGGAATGAAGAGAGACAGAAGCCAATAGCTTTCTCTTCCCATCAGTTCTAACAATTGTAAATCCCCACCTTTTCCCGTCCCTTCTAATTTCTTCCGTCCAAAAGCCAACAGCCTTACCGGAAAGGGAGCTAATTAACTTCTTAACTACAGTTGTCTTCCCAATCCCCGGTTTACCAGTAATGGCAATTTTCACAGACTTCAAAGAACTCATTAACCACCAAAAGATAACAATTAAGCGGAGAACCTCAAATATAGCAGGAAACCTGCAAAGGCAGGTTTCATTAAAACTTGATGGTTTCAGCAAACGATGAAGATACACCAACAACAGGGTTAATCCATATACCAAATATCAGTAAAGCAACGGCAAATACTGCGAGTGGTACAAGAATTAAGCTCTTATGCTCAACTTCATTGACAGGTTTATCAACTGTTGGTTCCTCAAGATACATCTGCTTCGCTATCCATATGTAGTAAGCAACAGAAAATGCACTGTTTAGAAGTCCTACAAGTGCAAGCCAGGTCATGCCAGCCTTAACAGCAGCAGTAAAGACAAAAACTTTACTCATAAATCCTGCAAGGGGAGGAACTCCTGCAAGGGATAAAAGAAATACAAAGAATAGGAAGGCAAGAACTGGTTCCTTCCTTCCAAGACCTTTATAATCGTCCATTGTTCTTGCACCCCAGATGTAGAGCATAGCTGCAAAGGCAAGAAATGCTGCTGTTTTCATGAAAACGTAAGCAACGGAATGGTAAACAATTCCAGTAATGCTTATTGAAGTTGAAAGAGCAGCAAAACCTACCAATGTATACCCAGCATGAGCAACAGATGAGTAAGCAAGAATCCTTGAAACTCTCCTTTGAGCAAGAGCAAGAAGGTTTCCAACAGTCATTGTCAAAACAGCAAGAATTGCAAAAATTACAGAAAGCTTACTTGACAGAGCTGGTAAAGCTTCAAAAACAATCCTTAAAAGAGCAATAAAAGCAGCACTCTTACTCAATCCCGTTATTATTGCAGCAACCCCTGGATAGGTTCCATCATAAACATCAGGTCCCCAAAAATGAAAGGGAACAGCAGTAAGCTTAAATCCAATACCTGCAACTATCAAAACAGCAGCAACAGCAACAATAGGATCATTGAAGAGGTTCTTACTTATTACAGAAAATCCAAAATCCCCTGTAAAACCATATAGAAGCGATATTCCAAAAAGAGTTAATCCAGCAGCAAGAGCCCCGTTAAAGAAGTACTTTACACCAGCCTCGATAGAATTATCATCAAAGGCAAAAAGAACCATCAGGTAAGTTGGTAGAGTCATGAGTTCCATGGAAATGAAAAGAGAAACGAAATTGTTACTTGATATAAGGAAAAGTGCACCAACAGTTGAAATCATTAAAGCAGAAATTAGCTCATTTACGAATTTATCACTTTCAAGAAGCTTAAATACTACAACCGCTGCCATCCACGAAGCAATCAGTATCAAAATACCGATAAACGAAGAAATTTCATCCGTTGAGAAAAAATTACCAAATAAAGAGCCATCGAAGTTATCTGCAATAACAAATCCAATAGAAACCACATAACTTAAAGAGGCTATTATGAGAGAAACCGTTCTGCTCATCTTAAGAAACCTGTTCATAACTGGCAAAGCTGTTCCCATTAAGGCAAGAATTAGCACACCTACTAAAAAGTTAACGTTCACCTGTTACCCCCTTACTTTAGAAGTTGAACAAAAGAATTTACTACCGGATTAAACAGGTTAAAAACTAAAGAAGGTAATATTCCGGTTATTATAAAAGCACCTATGTACATAGCAAGAGGAATGTTTTCAATCATTGGAAGCTCTTTGAGATCTTTCAAGTTTGAAAGGTTTTCCCTCAAAGGACCAAACACCGCCCTTTGAAGCATCCATATGAAAAATCCCGCACCAAGAGCACTTGCAAGGGGAACTACAATCATCACCCAACCGTAGTAATCAAATGCTGCAATCATTACTGAAAGCTCGCCAATAAACCCTGCAGTTCCCGGAAGACCTACTGCAGCAAGAACACCTATAACAAACATCGTCATAAGTCCCGGAATCTTCTTCATAATTCCACCGAGCTCAGAAATATACCAGGTATGGGTTTTGTGATGAACATAACCAGCTATCATAAAGAGAATGGAAATTATGAGAGCATGTCCAACCATTTCAAAAAGAGCAGCAGAGAATCCAGCAGCGGTTATTGCAGAAAGACCTAAAAGGACAAAACCCATATGATTAATACTTGAGTAAGCAACCATTCTCTTTATATGATCCTCAGCAAGAGCTCTAAATCCCGCATAGAATATCGTAACTACAGCAATTACAGCCATCAATGGAGCAAAAAACTTTGCAGTCTGAGGCATCATAAAGATTCCCCATCTTAAAAGTCCATAAGCACCCATCTTAAGAAGAAGTCCTGCAAGGAAAACAGAAATAGGAGATGGCGCCTGTACATGAGCATCCGGAAGCCAGGTATGGAAAGGAACAACAGGCATCTTAACTGCAAATCCTATAAACATGAAAGCCCATATCAACTTTGCAATTGCTGGAGAAAGATGAGCATTTAATAGACTTGTAAACTCAAAAGTATGAGCGTTGAGATAAAGAATGATTATTCCTAACAACAAAAACACGCTCGCTACATGAGTGTAAATTATAAACTTCACAGCTGCATAGATTCTGTTTTCCGCTCCCCAAATACCGATATGAAAGAACATTGGAATAAGCGTGAACTCCCAGAATATAAAGAACCACAAAAGGTTCAAACATGAAAAAACACCCACCATTGGACCTAGGAAGGCAAGAATAAGAGCATAATACGCTCCAGGCTTTTCAATGTTCCACGAGGAAAGAGTTACCGTTAGAGAAAGGAAAGCAGTTACAGCAAGCAGAGTAAGGGAAATGCCATCAACCATTAAATGAAGGTTAAAGTTCCAGGACTTGTATATTTGATAATTTTCTTCAAAAGAAAAGCC
The DNA here is from genome assembly GCA_964545225.1 of uncultured bacterium. Classification (GTDB taxonomy): domain Bacteria; phylum Aquificota; class Aquificia; order Desulfurobacteriales; family Desulfurobacteriaceae; genus CAZJFY01. The sequence continues at coordinate 4,375 of CAZJFY010000023.1, forward strand.
ATTACCAGGGTACTTGGCAATAAGAAAGGCAACTGCAGTTAATAGAAAAATAGATGTTGCAAGCGAAACATATTTAGGATAATCCTTGTTAAGCTTTTCTGAAAAGTAAGCTACTGGTGCAAGGATAACAGGAATCAAAATCATACTAAGAAGAATCATGCTTTCCTCCTACTACACTCCTAAAGATATAAGGAAGATAAGAACTATCACCCCGGCTACAAAGTAAGTTAAGTAGTTAACAACATCACCTGTTTGAACCTTTCTACATCTATCCCAGCATGCAAGGGAAAGTTTAGCAGTCCCGTTCACAGCACCATCAACAACGTTAACATCAACCCATTCAATAGCTTTAGCAACTGAGCCATAAAACACATTTCTACATAGCCACTTTATACCATCATCAAAAAGCCATCCCTTAAACAGAAACGTGTTCAGAGCACCGCCAAGCGGATGAGCAAGAAATTTCTCTGTTGACCATGAACGTTTGTAATAGAACATGTAAGATGCAAGGAACAGGACAAACATGGTAACAAACGTTGCAACAAGCAAATTGGCGTAAATGTGCTCTTCTGGAACGTGCCCAAGAAGGAAGTGTATTATCTGCTCCTTATAGAAAGCTGTTATCAGAGTAAAAGCTGCTAATATATAAAGTGGTATGAGCATTACTGGGTAAGCTTCTCTGGTATGCTTTGAAACTTCAGATGGAGTTCCTGTAAATACCGTAAACCAGAGCCTGAAAATGTAAAAGATACAGAGAACTGCCGACATAAACGTAAGAGCAAATACAAATGGATTGCTATGGAACGCTTCAGCAAGAATCCAATCCTTACTAAAGAACCCATTAAATGGAGGAATTCCAGCAAGTGAAAGAGAGCCTATCAAGAAGAGAACACCCGTTTGGGGCATATACTTAAACAAACCTCCAAACTTAAAAGCATCTTTAACATGATGTGCCATGTGAATAACAGCACCAGCGGAAAGGAACAAAAGAGCTTTAAATATAGCATGACTTGAAAGATGAAAGATTCCAGCCCCGAGCGAACCAACACCAAGACCAACGAACATTAAAGCAAGATGTTCCATCGTTGAAAATGCAAGTATCTTCTTAATTTCAGTGTGAGCCATTGCACCTGTAGCACCAATAAATGCAGAAATTGCCCCTACAAAAGCAACGACAATTAAAGCATTTGAGTAATCAAAAAATGGAAAGAGTCTTGCAACCATATATACACCAGCATTAACCATTGTAGCTGCATGGATAAGAGCCGAAACTGTTGTGGGACCTTCCATTGCGTCAAGCAACCACGGGAATAGAGGGAACTGAGCAGACTTTCCAATTGCACCTATAAACAACAAAAATGAAGCTATAAATCCAAGTTTTATTGAAAACGCCCCAGCAGCACTTAAACCATTAAGCTCTTGAAAGTTCACAGTTCCAAGGAAATACCAGCAAACAATAATTCCCGCAAGCATAAATACATCACCAAACCTCGTCATGACAAAAGCCTTTAATGCAGCTTCAGCAGCACTTTTCTTCCAGTACCAGTAACCTATAAGCAGATAGGAAGCAAGACCTACACCTTCCCAGAACATGTATAAACCTATAAGATTATCAACAAGAACAAGCCCCGCCATTGAACCAATAAAGAAAAGGATCTCAAAGAAGTACCTTTGAGGAGATTCGTCCTCCTCCATGTATCCTTTCGAGAAAACAATATCAAGAAAGCCAATACCTGTTGCTATAAGAAGCATAATAACACTCAATGAATCTACAAAAATACCAAGGCTTACCTTGTAATGCCCGAATGAGAACCAGTTAAAGCTTGAAGCTATCGTTCCATGATGGATAAAAACATGGTAAGCAATGTAAAGAGCACTAACAAGAGTCGCACCACCAAAGATAACAGCAACCCAGAAAGCATTCCACCTTTCAGTAAACTTTCCGACAAGAAAAGCTGTTATAGCTCCCAGAAAGGGCAATAAAATCGTCAAATATACAAGCTTCTCCATACTACCACCTCAGACTCTTTAGTTTAGATGGTAAAACAACCCCAAACTGTTTATAAGCAACTATTATGATTGCAAGTCCCACAGCAGCCTCAAGCGCTGCAAGTCCTATTGTAAAGAGAGCAAATACCTGTCCATCAAGATTCCTTTGCGCTGAAAATACAACAAAGTTTATGTTTGCTGAGTTTATTATCATCTCAATTGCAAAGAGCATTCTAATCACAGATTTCCTTGATATAAGCCCGTATATGCCAATAGCAAGGAGAGAAAAAGAAAGGAAAAGGTAGCTATGTATATCAGCTTGAAGTAACATCATCTGTTAGCCTCCCTCTTCTTTGTAATAATGGAGTTAGCCATGTAAAGGATAGCTGCCACTATGAAAGCAAGCAGTATTACAAAGAAAGAAAACTTCTCTATGAAAACTTTACCAAGCTCCTCAGTTGCAAAGTACTTGTACTTAAAGGTATCAATAGCGCTTTTAAAGGAAAGGTAAGTTCCAGACACAAGAACAAGCAGCGAAAGAACTATTGCTGCAACGTTTTTACCAGAAGGCTTTGCGTAACTTTCACCAATCATCATTATTGCAAACAGAATTAGAACAGTTACACCACCAGCATATATAGCAAGCTGAACACCACCTATTATTGGCATGCCAAGACCGAAATAGATAAGAGCAATTTCGGAAAGAAGAATAACAAACGACACCCCAGCCCATAAAAGGGATGTAGCCTCAAGGGCGACTATCGCTGATACAACAACAACTGCATAGATGAGCCAGAAGTACGCATTCATGACTGTTCCTCTCCTTCTTTTTTCTCTTTAGCTTTCTTAAGTGCTTCCTGTTTCTTCTTTTCAACCATCTCTTCCAGTTTTTTTGCTTTCTCAATAGCTTTTTCAACATTCTCAGGTTTTAAAATGAACTGAGAAAGGTTTTCCCAGGTTCCAGGAACGACCATAATAATGTTCTCGTTAGTTAACTTTATAGATTTTTCTGGCTTTGTAGGACAAGCATCTTCACATAATCCACAATAAATACATTCATTAAGTCTCACTTCAGGGATTACCCTTGGTTTTTTAACGCCAGTTGGAATCAGGTCAATACACTGTACAGGACAGGCTCTTGCACACAGACCACAGCCGATACACGTTTCGGCATTTATTACATGCTTTCCCCTATACTTGAATTCCCTTCTTATACCTCTGTCGTACCAGACTTCTGTTGCCTTTGGTCTAACAAGTGCTTTAGAAACTCTGGCAACCTTCGTTGAAGCCTTTACTGGTATCTTCAAAATTTCACTTACCTTCATAACCTTACCCCTGAACGATCATCTTTATAAGAACAACAAAAGCTATGTTAAGAAGCGCCAAAGGAGTTAATATTTTCCAGCATAAAGACAGTAGCTGATCCATTCTGATACGCGGAGTTGAAGCTCTAACAACAAACGTAAAAAGGTAAAGGAAAGCAATTTTTATGAAAAACCAGACAACTCCAGGAAGCACAGGACCTTTAAATCCCCCTAAAAATAGGGTAACAGCGATAGCATAAAGGGAAAACAGTTCAATGAGCTTAGCAACCGCAATAATTGCATAGTTGAATCCTGCATATTCTGTTATAAATCCATAAACTATTTCCTGTTCGGCCTCGGGAATATCAAAAGGCGGCCTATCTGTAACAATTAGCGTTGCTGTTACAAAGAGCAAAAATCCTGGAATTGTTATAAGGAATGAAAGCCAGCCCGTGTTTTCAACAATTCCGACATGGTTAAGTGTACCGTAAAGAATTGCAACGCTGAGAGCAGAAAGCCAAAGCGGTATCTCCCCTGCTATCATCTGATTAACAACCCTTAAACCTCCTATAAAAGAGTACTTACTCTTGGAAGCCCAACCAGCGTAGAAAAAAATTGGAGGCATACTGGTTACTAAAGCAAGCACCATTAACAGGTCAAAGTTAGTACTAACTATGTAAACCGTTTTTGAGAAGGGAATGAATGCTATAAGCATTACTGAAAATACAAAAGCAACAAAAGGCATGAGTGAAAAAAGAAGTTTATTTGCCCTCCATTGAACGATAAACTCCTTCTGAAAGAGTTTAAAAACATCAGCCGTTGTTTGAAGCAAACCCCAGGGACCGACGTAGTAGGGACCAATTCTAAGATGAGCATCAGCAAGAACTTTCCTTTCAGCATAGAATATCATCAGAAATATAAAGAAAATGAAGAGAAAACCGGGAAAAACAATAGCTTTAAACCAAGCCTCCATAACTCCTCCTACCTGTCAATATCTCCATGACACATGTAAAGGGAAGCAAAAATAACAGGAACATCAGCGAGCTTTGCACCTTCAAGAATTTTTGGTAGTGCCCACACATTTGCAAATGAAGGTGCTCTCATTTTCAACCTATAAGGACCAACTCCTCCATCGCTAATCAGGTGAAAGTCAAAAGCACCTCTTGCCCACTCAACAGTTGCAAAAGCTTCTCCTTGAGGAACTTTAACAGGAAACTTTGTCCTGTAGTCGCCTTCAGGAAATCCTTCTACAGCTTGCCTTATTATCCTTGCAGATTCCTTTAACTCATCAATTAGAACGTGGTATCTTGCATGAGCATCCCCTTCTTCTCTTGTCACAACGTTAAATTCAAGTTCTCCATAAGCAGCATACGGATAATCCTTTCTCACATCAGAAGGAACTCCTGATGCTCTCAACGCCGGACCAGCAAGCCCTAACTCAATAGCTTTTTCCTTTGAAACCTTACCTACACCTTCCGTTCTGAGCCTTAAAGTTGGATTATCAACAAATACCTCTTCATACCTTGGCAGAAATTCTTTCTCAAGGAAGTTAACAGCTTCCATCGCTTTTTCTATGAAAGCCATTGTTGGCTCATACCTTACACCTCCAGGAATTATGGAAGCAGTTGCTATTCTCTGACCGGAATATATCTCAAAAGCGTCAAGAAACTTTTCCCTTGCAATCAGTGCCCACTGCATAGGAGTGTGAACACCCATAGTTCCAACAAACGCGCCGAGACCAACGAGGTGGCTTACAATTCTTCCGCCTTCAGCAAGGATTGTCCTTGTATAATCAGCTTTCCTTGGTACCTCAACTCCTGCAATCTTTTCAGCTGCCATTGAATAACCAACCATTGTTCCGAAATCATCCATAAAACAAGCTCTTTCAACGTTAACAATGGCATTTATCCATGTTCTATGTTCAACAAGTTTTTCAAGCAGTCTAAGAACGTAACCTATATCAGGATCAGCCTTAACAACCTCATCTCCGTCAATCCACAGTTTCAATCTCATAGGGCCACTGGCAGGATGTTGAACTCCCCAGTTTAACTGAAGTAGCTTCTCCTTTAATAAACCAACAGTTTCCCCTTTTACTTCCTTCCTCTCCTCAACAACAAATGAGTAGTTAAGTCCAGTTTTATCCATTACAGCTACTCCTTCTTAAGATACTTTTTAAGAGTGTAGGATTTTCTCAAAGGGAAAAGTCCTTTTGCCCATTCTGGAAGTATCATAACCTCAAGCCTTGGGTTGCCAACAAATTCAACCCCGAACATCTCCCATGCTTCCCTCTCATGAGGCTGAAGCTGGGGGAATATATGCGAAACTGTTGAAATAGTTAAATCATCCGCAGGAAGCTCAACTCTAACCATGACAAATTTCTTATCAAAAATGTTTTCAATAATGTAATTGACCTGGAAACCGCTTCCTTTTGGAGTGTAATCAACAACTGTTATTGTATGGGGATAATTAAATTTCTCATTTTTAAGGAATTTCATAACTTCTTCGATTTTCGCCCTATCTGCTTTTATAAGGAGAATGTTTTTATCGTACTCTTCACACTCGAATCCAAACTTTTCTTCAACTTTACTTTTTACCTCTTCAAGCATAACCACCTCTATTAGTAGCTAATCTCCTCCATCCTGTTCTTATGCTTTGAAGCAATGTTTTCTCTATCCCTTCTTATTATCTCCTTCAACTTCAGAAAACCTTCAAGCATCGCCTCAGGATTTGGAGGGCAACCAGCAACAAAAACGTCAAAAGGTATATATTGAGATACATCCGTTGCTACAAAATCTGAATCCCAATAGGGACCTCCTCCAGAAGCACAAGTCCCAACCCCAATAACATACCTTGGTTCAGGCATCTGCTGATAAACCCTTAAAAGAGCAGGAAGTACTTTCCTTGAAACAAGTCCCGTAACTATAATAAAGTCAGATTGCCTTGGACTTGGAGCTATAAGAAATCCATACCTTTCCCAATCAAACCTTGGACCAAGGAGAGCAAGTATTTCGAGAGAACAACACC
>CAZJFY010000024.1:0-10374 GCA_964545225.1 uncultured bacterium
TATGAAAAGCAGGGTAATTATTGCACTGAAGATTATTCCTAACAGTTCAGCCATCCTCAATTTCCTCTATTAGCTTTTCTATCTTTAAATATAAACGAATCACGGTAAAAAGCAGAACTACTTCAAGGAAAAATCCAAACGTTAAAAGAACTAATGTCAAGGTAGTTTGTTCCTTGAACAGAAGTCCTACCATTCCTCCACCTATTGCAAAGATGTAAGCCGAGAAGATTTTTACCAGGTCACGGTAAAACTTAACTCTTTCCTCTATCTGTTTTAACATGTTCTCACACCGGTTAACCTGTAAGGAAGTTTTGATTTCATGGTGCCCGGGGCGGGATTTGAACCCGCACGGTGTTGCCACCACAGGATCCTGAGTCCTGCGCGTCTGCCAGTTCCGCCACCCGGGCATGCAGGTTAATAATATAGGTGGTTAACGCAAAATTTCACCTTTCTATCTTTATCTCAATTTTCTCTGCGTTTTCAGTGCCTTTCAGGTTTTCAATGAACCCTTCAATAATTCCCTTTAGCGTGTTCCTGACAAAGAACTTCATGGGAATTTTCTTTCCGTTTACAAAGAGGGAAATCTCCTCCCTTTCGCTTTTTAAAAACTCTTCTTCAATGAGTTCCGCAACTTCTCTGCTCTGTTCAAATGAGAAGTTCTTAATGTCTTTAACGGGGAAGTCAGATACAACGGCAATAACGTTCTCTATCTCTCCCCTCTCAAAAAGGGTTTTATCACTTATCTCTTTCCTTGCTACCTCTATTTTTGGAAGAGGACTTTTCTTGAAACCTTCACAGACAACAAGGTCAAAATCTTCAAAAAGCTTAAATGCTATGTATTCAGGGTTGTTATCGATTTTCCCTTCAAAGTAGACCTTTTCTGGTGTGATAAGAGCAACAGATTCAACGCCATCTGAAATGTAAAGCTGCGTGTCTTTACCCTTTGGAGATTCCTCAATGTCTGTGTGGTGTGTTGATTTTATAACCCCAACTCTGTAGCCTTTCTTCTTCAATTCACCTATTACTTTCCTTGCAAACGTTGTCTTGCCGCTGTTGTGGTAGCCGACGAAGGATATTAAGGGAGCCATCTTTAACCTCTAAGGCCATAAAGGTGGGAGTTCAAGTCCTAATGTCTCTTCAAATCCGCAGATTATGTTCATATTCTGGACTGCTTGTCCAGAGGCTCCTTTCCCTATGTTATCAATTACAGATATTATGGTTGCAAGCCCTGTGTTCTCATTTTTTGTTACAAATATGTCACAGTAGTTTGTTCCGCGAACGTCAGATGTGGATGGTGCTGTCTCTCTCATCCTGACGAAGGGTTCCTTGCGGTAGAATTCCTGGTAGATTTCTTTAAGATTATCTATGCCTGTGCTGGTTTTAAAGTACACAGTTGAAAGAATGCCTCTGCTCATTGGAACAAGGTGAGGGGTAAATTGGAGGTTATTTATGCCAAGCTTTTCCGCTATCTCAGGTGCGTGTCTGTGTTTGCCTATCGAGTAAGCCTTGAGCGATTCGTTAACCTCACAGAAGAGGAGTTCTACCTTTGCCTTCCTTCCTGCTCCAGTTACTCCTGATTTACTATCTGCTATTACTGGGTAACTTTCACTGATGATTCCTTCTCTGACTGCTGGGAGGAGTGCAAGTATTATGCTTGTTGGATAACATCCGGGATTTGCAACAATTCTGCTCTCCCTTATTTCCTCCCTGTTCATTTCGGGAAGTCCGTATGATGATTCCTTTAAAAGCTCCTTCGCAGTGTGCTTTACTTTATAGGTTCTTTCATAGATATCAAGATTTTTGAACCTGAAGTCGGCACTGAAGTCTATTACCTTGGCATTTCCAGATTGAGAGATGTCCTTGACAATCGGGAAAGATGCTGCATGTGGAAGGCAGCAGAAAATGATGTCAGAGTTGTTTGATATATCTTTAATGTTTAGACTTTCAAACCTTAGGTTTTCAAATTTCGTTCCAGCAAATTGGGGGAGGACTTCCTTTAAGGATTTCCCTTCAAACTGCCTTGATGTTATTGTTCTGACGTTTACTTTTGGATGGAAGAGAAGAAGGCGGAGAAGTTCCGCCCCTGTATATCCTGAAGCTCCAATAATGGATACGTTAACGTTTTGACCACTGGTATCTTGCACGTGCTCCCCTCTGTCCGTACTTCTTCCTTTCCTTAATCCTTGCATCTCTTGTCAGGAAGCCAGCTTTCTTGAGAACTGGTCTAAGCTCGCTGTTAAATGCAAGGAGAGCTTTTGCAATACCGTATTTTATGGCATCTGCTTGAGCTGACTTTCCTCCACCTTTTGCGGTGCACCAGACATCAAACTTTCCATTTGTTCCTGTTACATCAAATGGCTGCTGCATTATCTTGAGAAGCGCAAGCCTTCCAAAGTAAGTTTCAGCATCCTGATTGTTAACTGTTATCTTTCCAGAACCGTTTGGGATTAGCCAAACTCTTGCTATTGAAGTTTTTCTCTTGCCAGTTCCATAGTATCTAATATCTGCCATGAAGCTCCTCCATTAAAGTTCAATGGGTTTTGGGTTTTGTGATTTGTGCGGATGTTCCGGTCCAGCATAGACCTTTAACCTTTTAAGCCTTCTGTCTCTCAGCTTGTTCTTTGGAAGCATTCCTCTAACTGCAAGTCTTATCACCTCTTCAGGCTTTTTCTCAAGCATCTCTTTTAGTGTTGTTTCCTTAAGGTGTCCGAAGTACCCGGTATGCTTGTAGTATATCTTCTGGTTTAACTTCTTTCCTGTTACAAATACTTTCTCTGCATTTACAACAACAACGAAATCACCGCCATCAATGTGCGGTGTATATGTTGGCTTGTTTTTGCCCATCAGTATCTTTGCTATTTCAGAAGCAAGTCTTCCAAGAGTTTTTCCGGTTGCATCAACAAGGTACCAATCCCTTTTAACGTCCTCTTTCCTCAACATAAAAGTCTTCATTGCAATCCTCCAAATATTGGCAAACTTCTGCCGAAAATGTAGCGGGCAAGCGGAATTTACTACACAGGCTGTCCGTTGTCAAGGAGCACCTGAAATAATAAGTTTTCACCTATCACGTATGGGGGATGTTATGGTTATAGTTGCCCTTGATTTTGACTCTGAAGATAAGGCTCTTTCTATAGTCAGAAAGCTTGAAGGAAAAATTAAGATTTACAAGGTTGGTCTTGAGCTTTTTTTAAGGGACTGTAAGGTTGTTGATAAGCTCCTTGATTTTGGAGTTGAAGTTTTCCTTGACCTTAAGTTCCTTGACATACCCAATACGGTTTGTTCTGCTGCAAGAGTTGCAATTGAGAAGGAAGTTTTTATGTATAACGTTCATGCTCTCGGGGGTTTTGACTTTCTTAAAAGGGTTGCTGACTTTAATGCTGAGTATTCGGAAAAGCTGGGAGTGAGAAAACCAGTCCTGCTTGCAGTTACAATTTTAACAAGCATGGACGATAGGGATTTAAAGTCCATCGGCATCAGGGATACTGTAGACTCTGAGGTTTTAAGACTTGCAGAGATAACGAAAAAGGCAGGTCTTGATGGAGTTGTCTGCTCTGCAAGGGAGGTCAGAAGGATTAAGGAGGAGTTTGGAAAGGATTTTATTACCGTAACTCCTGGTATAAGGCCTGTTTGGGCTGCTAAGAATGACCAGAAGAGAACCGTTACTCCGTCAGAGGCGGTAAAGCTTGGTACAGACTTCATCGTTATCGGGAGACCCATCATAAAATCGGAGGATCCGCTTGCTGCTGCTGAAAGGATACTTAATGAGATTGAGCAGTCCGGTTAAGTATAATTTGTTAAGGGGAAGGTATGGAAAAGCTGTCTAAATTAAGAGAGGAGATAGATTTAATAGATAGAAAGCTCCTTGAACTGCTTAATAAAAGGGCAGAGCTTGCAAGGAAGGTTGGGGAGATAAAAAGGGAAAAGGGGATTCCTTTTTACGTTCCGGGGAGGGAGGCAAAAATACTTTCAAAGATTGAGGAACTTAACAGGGGACCTCTTGCTCCTGAATCTGTCAGGGCAATCTTCAGGGAAATCATTTCAGCTTGTCGTGCTCTTGAAGAGCCGACAAAAGTTGCCTTTCTCGGACCCGAAGCAACATTTACCCACCTTGCTGCTCTTAAGCACTTTGGCACATCTTCAGATTTGAGACCCATGGAGACCATAGATGAGGTCTTTGATGAAGTTGAGAAGGAAAGAGTGGATTATGGAGTTGTACCCATTGAGAATTCCATAGAGGGAATTGTTAACTACACAGTTGATATGTTCCTTGATACCGACCTTAAAATTTCCGGGGAGATTTACATTCCTGTTAGCCTTCACCTCATGAGTCTTGAAAGCAAGGTTGAAGATATCAGGAAGATTTACTCACACAGGCATGCTATAGCCCAATCAAGGAAATGGCTTGCTGAAAGGCTCCCAAACGTTGAAGTTGAAGAGGTGTCAAGCACGGCAAGGGCTGCTGAACTTGCGAGCAAGGAAAGGGGAACGGCTGCCATTGCAAGTGAAGCCGCCGCTCTTCTCTATGACCTTAACATCCTTGAGAAGAATATTCAGGAGATAAGTAGGAACTTTACTAGGTTCCTTGTAATAGGTAAGAGGGATTCAGATGTTCCTACGGGGAACGATAAGACTTCAATAATGTTCACAACAAGGCACGTTTCAGGTGCTCTCTTCAATGCGCTGAAGCCTTTTGCTCTCTATGGGGTTAACCTTAGCAAGATTGAATCAAGACCCATAAAGAAAAGGCCATGGGAGTACATTTTCTTTGTTGATATTGATGGCCACAGAAAGGAGCCCACCGTTGCCAAAGCTCTTGATGAGCTTCAGGAATCAACCTCATTTTTTAAGATTTTGGGTTCCTATCCTGCTGGAAAGAAAGGTTAATTCCAAGTACTTTAAGTGTTTCGCTTAATATTCTGGGTGGTTTTAGCAGTTTTACTTTTACATTCTTAAGTTTCAATCTGTAAAGAAAAGCAATTGCTTCCGTGTCAACAAACCTACTTTCTGATAGGTCAATTTCAATCTCTTTAATCTCATCTTTTAGGATGTCTTTCAATTTCTTTACTCTTACTATGTTAAAGCTTCCAAGGAGCTTTACTTTCAGGACTTTATCTATCTCTTGCCACTTCATTGAATTCCCTCTTTATGAACCTTTTAAGCCTTTTTGCCATTGTAGAGAAGACGCGTATCTCTGAAAAGTCAAAATTTGTTAGCGGGTACTGAAGTCTGAGGTAATCCTTCTCTTTATGGAAAAGAGGCATAACTCCTCCGAGTATAAATCCCATATTCATCAGCACTTTAGAAGCTTCCATTGTAAAGGGTTCCTCAATGGGAAGGTCAATGTATATTGATTTTAATTCCTTTTCTTTAAGCAGCATCGCTTTCCTCTTTATCCTCTCAGCAAAGTCCTTTCCATAAGATTTCAGAACCAAAAGAGCTGTTCCTTGAGGGTAGTTTATGTTGAGGCTTATTCTTGATCTACTGCTATATTGAAACTTTCTCTTTCTTCCGAATGTTGCTTTAATGCCGAGGTTTTCGTAAATCTGCTTTGTAATTTTTCTGTACTTTTCCGGAACGTAAATTTTCCTTTCACCTTCAGGTTTTAAGTTCAGGAAATCAATGATGACGGAAACTCTCTGAGGGTAGTCTTCCTTTAAGCCAACAATTTTTGAGGGGGGAAACATCCCGAGCAAGAGGGCAGTTGATTTGAAACCGAATTTATAGTTAACTTTCTGGCTTATCGTATGAACGGTAACAGCTTCACCGAACAAACCGGATAGGTTCCTTTCCCTTGCCATGCCTATAAGGGCATTGATCATCATCTTCATTATTCCCCTTCCTCTGTGTCCTGGTGATACAACAGCTTCCCCTATCTCTCCTATATTTGAGTCTGGCATTCTTATAACTGCAAAGTAGCCAACTGCTTCCCCCTTGTTTGTTCGGACTATAACTCCAAACTTCTTTCCAGTTTCTATGAAGCTTCTAACCTTATCGGGATAGTACATCTCCTCTTTTGGATAGCTGTATCTGTAGGTTCTATAAATCAGCTTTGATATGTCTTCAGCATCGTTTTCACCTATGGGATGAATGCAGTAACTTATTCCCTTTTCAGGTTCCTTTAGTATTTCCCTTTCTTCAAATATTCCTGTTACTATGGGATGTTCAATGTTCATGAGTATTCTGTATTCCTTCCCAGCTTTTCCTCTATTGAGGAAGATGAATTCATCAGAAAGGGATTGAATGACTTTTAAGCCTGCACCTTCGAAATTTCCCTTTAAAGCTTCTTCTCTGCTGTAGCTGTGAAGGCCAGGTTCAAAGGGTTCCCCCTGTTCTCTAACTATTACCTCAACGTTTGATGGAGATACGACAAAGCTTACATCAATGTTCTGAACTTCTCCCGGTTCAAAAGCAAACTGAATTATGTCGGTTAGAAGCTCATCAATTACAAGTGAGAGCTTTGTTGCTTTCTCCCTGGATAGTCCGGAGTTTAAGCCAAGCCTGTAGGCAAGTTCACAGACCGGTTCGATAAGCAGGAAATCGTTTGAGAGTTTAAGCTTTACTCTCATTAAATCCTCACCCAGACCCCCCTTTCCTTAAGGTAGCCTTTGAGTTCAGGTATTGATATCTCCCTGAAGTGAAAAACGGATGCTGCAAGAACAGCGTCAGCCTTCCCCTCAACGAAACCTTCATAAAAGTGCTCTTTTTTTCCTGCACCTCCGGAGGCTATTACAGGGATGGGAACTGCTTCCGATATCGTTCTTGTTAGTTCAATGTCATAGCCTGACTTCGTTCCATCTCTATCCATTGATGTGAGGAGTATTTCTCCAGCTCCAAGGTCTGAAACCTCCTTTGCCCATTCGACTGCATCAATTCCTGTAGGTGTTCTTCCTCCATGGGTATAAACTTCCCATGAATTGCCTTTTCTCTTTGCATCAATTGCAACTACTATGCACTGTGAACCAAAGATTCTTGCTCCTTCCTCAACAATCTTTGGGTTTTTTACTGCGGCGGTATTTATTGAAACTTTATCAGCTCCAGCATTTAAAAGGTTTCTTATATCCTCAATGTTCCTTACTCCTCCTCCCACGGTAAGGGGCATGAAAACCTGCTCAGCAGTTCTCTTTACAACATCAATCATTATGTTTCTTTTCTCATAGCTTGCGGTTATATCGAGGAACACGAGTTCATCCGCTCCCTGTTCATCATAAACCTTTGCATTCTCAACAGGGTCTCCAGCATCTATAAGGTTGACAAAGTTAACTCCCTTAACAACTCTTCCCTCCTTAACATCAAGGCAGGGGATAATCCTCTTTGCGAGCATTGTTTACTCCTTTCTAAGGTAGTCATGGACTCTCTTTATTGAACATAGCTTACCACACATTGTGCATGTTTCTTCATCCTTCTGTGGTGCTCTCTCTTCCCTGTACCTTCTTGCAGTTTCTGGGTCTATTGCAAGCTCAAACTGCCTTTCCCAGTCAAGGTTTTCCCTCGCTTTTGCCATTTGAATATCTCTTTCAATAGCTCCAGGGATTCCCTTTACTATATCTGCTGCGTGTCCTGCAATTTTTGTTGCAATAACGCCTACTTTAACATCCTCAACATCAGGGAGGGCAAGGTGCTCTGCAGGTGTAAGGTAACACAGGAAATCGGCTCCAGCTTTTGCAGCTATTGCTCCTCTAATAGCTCCCGTTATGTGGTCGTAACCCGGTGCAATGTCAGTTACAATTGGACCTAAAACGTAGAATGGGGCTTCGTGGCAGAGCCTCTTCTGAAGAACCATGTTTGTCTCTATCTGGTCAAGTGGAACGTGGCCCGGTCCCTCAACCATAACTTGAACGTTGGCTTCTCTTGCCCTGTCAACGAGTTCTCCGAGAGTGATTAGCTCCTCAATCTGGCACCTGTCTGTTGCATCAGCAAGGCAACCTGGTCTCATTCCATCTCCAAGGGAGAGCGTTACATCGTATTTCCTTGCAATCTCAAGGAGTCTATCGTAGTGTTCATAGAGGGGGTTTTCGCTTTCGTTGTAAACCATCCACTCAGCGATTAAAGCTCCACCTCTTGAAACGATGTTCATTATTCTTCCTTCGTTTCTGAGCCTTTCAAGGGAACTTTGAGTTACTCCGCAGTGAACAGTTATGAAGTCAACTCCATCCCTGCAGTGCTTTTCAATTGTGCTGAACAGGTCATCAACGGTCATCTTTCCAATGAAGCCATACTTTTCCGCTGCTTCCTTTGCTGCCTGATATATGGGGACAGTTCCAACCATAACCGGTGAGTTTTCAATGATTGCTCTTCTCGTTTCATCTATGTAATCTCCAGTTGAAAGGTCCATTACGGCATCTGCACCGTACTTTATAGCTATTTTTAGCTTTTCAAGTTCAAAATCTATGTTCTCAATATCTCCTGATGTCCCTATGTTTGCATTTACCTTTGTCCTTAATCCTTTCCCAATTCCTCTTGGTTCAAAGTCCTTCCTTTCTCTGTGAATTACATTTGCAGGGATAACAATCGTTCCCTTTAAAAGCCCTTCAACTATGTATTCAACATCTCTTTTTTCATATTCTGCAACACGTCTTATCTCTTCTGTTATATTCCCTTTTCTTGCAATCTCTATTAAAGTAGCCATAGTTCCTCCTACGATTTTTTAAGCCTTCTTGAGATTTCCTCTGCGACTTTCTTTCCTGACATTAGCATTCCACCAAAAACAGGTCCCATTCTATGGCTCCCGCAGGTTGCATTTGCAGCCATACCGCTGACGAAAATTCCCGGAAAGACCTCTCTGCTGTTCTTAACTGTGTCCTCTTCTCCTACTGATGCCCACAGTGGTTTTTCTCCAATTACACATCCTGTTTCAGTGTTTAGGCTTATTCCGGCTTTCCTTTGAAGTGTTGAAACGACAGTTGCATCATGCCCTGTAGCATCAACAACGTACTTTGACGTTATAACAAGAGGATCAACCATCAGGTTTGCCATATCAACTGTGCTCCAGTTTATTACGAGACCGCATACCCTGTACTTTCCATCAACCTTCTTTAAAACGACATCTTCAGCTGTTATTCCGTTAAAAACTGCTGCTCCGGCTTTAACAGCCTTTGAAGCAATGGTTGTTACAGATTCAATCGCATCTGCTATGTAGTATCCGGGTTTAAACTCCCTGTGCTGTATGCTGAATTCGTTTAAGATTTCTCTTCCCATCTCTTGAACGACAATCTGGTTGAAGAACATGGCTCCAGCCCACATACCTCCACCTATGGAGAGCTTCCTTTCATAGATGGAGACTTTAAATCCCTCCTTTGCAAGGTAGTAGCCAGCTACAAGACCTGAGGGACCTCCACCTACAATTGCCACATCAACTTCAAGGTGATCCTCCAGTTTAACCATGAACGATTCAATGATAGCTTTTGAGATTGTGACTTCGTTAAGGTTCTGCATGGGATACCTCCTGAGTTTTTTGCCGAGGAGGGAGGGTTGACGAGAGGACTCGCCGCTCCCTACGCCGGTATTACCCGGATCAGGTTCCAAGGGTTGTTCCTTCAGGGAACTCTCAGGAGCAGTGCTCCACCCCTGCGGCTAAGTCTTAATTTATGTATGCTTTTACCGTTTGCAATCCTTAGAGCCTTCAATTATAATTAAGCTTCCATAATATAGTGATATTGTCATTTTGATGTTTTATTGCAGGAGGACATGGTGAGGAAGGGATTGCTTCTTGTCACTCTATTGGCCATTGCCGGCTGTGGAGGAAGTTCTTCCACGAGTAAGAACTATATGGAGTCTGAGATAAATGTTGCTGTGAGGAGCGGTACATATCTTACTGAGGAGAACCACTCATCAGCATGGGGTAAATCTGATTGCCTTGGCTGTCACCAGAACTTCAAGCACTCCATTGCAACGCATGATTTAACTAGGGAGGATTATCAGAGCTTAATAGAAAGTGCGGTTTCAAAGGTTGGCGAGGAGAATGCAATTGAAGTCTGCTCAGCCTGCCACGGGATGAACGGCGTTTCAGGATATGAGAGGAAGTGTCTTGTTTGCCACAATAGCATGAACAGGATTCACTTTGCAAGCGGAATCTCCGGAAAATCGTCCCCTCACGATTTTAACGGAAATGGCCTTGATGATAGCGATTGTCTTGTTTGCCACTGGCAGCCGGATATGGACGGCCTTCTTGAGCCGGATACCGACCTTGCAAGGTTTGGGGGAACATGCTACAGCGTTAATGACCTTTGCCTTAAGTGTCACAGGAACTTCCCCTTGGATGCAGGAAGAGACCTTGACGGTGATGGGGAGGCTGAGGATAGTGTAGATGTTACTTCAGCTCCTGATGTTGCTTCTCATTATTCATCCGATGATCATGGGGAGGGTTCAACATCTGCA
>CAZJFY010000025.1:0-8510 GCA_964545225.1 uncultured bacterium
TTTAACGTGAAAGCTAAAAGGCTCTTTATTTCTAAAAACCTCATGTTTGGAACTGCTTTTAACTTTTGACTTCGATTCATAAATATCCACTCTATAAGTACGCCCTCCTTTCTGAAATTGAACGTACTTAGGAAATACACCTACAAGCTTATACCCATTGATTACATCTCCTACTTTAAAAGTCTTTGCTTTTTTATTCTCACACTCTATTATTGCCATCCCCTCACCGCATTCAGTACAGACTATTGTTCCCTTAAGCTTAAAATCTGTTATTTGATAATCTGAGGTAGGTTCATTTTTAGCAACTTTAGTTTTAAAAAAACCATTTTTAGAAACATAAACTTTGAAGTTAGATTTTGGTTTCTCAAAGGTATTAACGACCTTAAAGCTGAATTCCCCAACTTTAAAAGCGCTTTTGAAGAAGAAAAAAGATGAAATAAAAAAAGTTAAGGCAAAAGATAAAACAATGAGAGAACCGGTAAGCACTAAGTCTTTATAGGAAATCCTCATAATTTCACTCCTGAACCTTTCTAACAAAGTTTTCATTAACAAACTTTATCTGTTCTTCTCTATCATATGATAGCTCATTATCCACTAACTTGTCTCTAATTTCTTGAAGTATAACTTTATATATAGGACCTGGCTTTAATCCTAAATTTTTTAAATCTTCTCCCGTAATTGCTGGCCTTATAAATCTCCATTCTCTTAAAAAAGTAAGTATTTTCTCCTTTTTCCAAACATCCTTAGCCTTTGCAGCCATATAAAGAACTACCTCCTCTGGTAAAGATTCCAGCAATTTTGCTATCTGACTGTTCTTAAGCTCTTTCTTCAACATGCCTAAAACCTGCCTTGACCTGATAAAAATCTCAAGGATAAGTCTTCTCTCCGGTTCTGGAGGGGATAAGCTCTCTAAAAATTCCTCAACTTCCTCGTATGGCAATCCTTCAAGCAAAGCGGAAAAGTACAGAAGGTGATAATTAAGTCTTTTCTTAAATGCCATTTTGTGCCATATAACCAACTTCCTAATATTCTCGAATAGATCCTTTTTAGACCTGTTCCAAGTTATATTAGGATTAAGCACCTTAAGTATTCCATACTCTTCCATCTTATTCACTATTCTTAAGGGATTATCCTCTTCAAAAATGTGTTTCAATTCCAGATAAAGTCTCCTGCCTTCAACTGTTTTAAAGAGCTTTCTCTGAACTGCTATCTTTAGAAGCTTTTCAGTATGTTTACCAAGTTCAAACCTGTACCTTACAGCAAATCTCAAAGCTCTCAGGATCCTCGTCGGATCCTCTATAAAGCTTAAAGAGTGAAGAACTCGTATCTTCTTCTCCTTAATATCCTTCAACCCGTTAAAGTAATCCACAAGCTTACCGAACTCCTTTTTGTTTAACTTAACTGCAAGAGTGTTAATAGTAAAATCCCTTCTGAAAAGGTCTTTCTTAAGAGGTGCCATATCAACAGAGGGTAAAGCTCCAGGAGACCTATAAATTTCTGTCCTGGCTGATGCTAAATCAATCTTAAATCCATCTGGCATAACAAGAATCGCCGTTTTAAACCTTCCAAATGTATGGACTTTTGCTTTCAATACCTTGGAAACCTTTTTAGCAAACTCCGTAGCATCTCCTTCAACAACAATATCAACATCAAGGTTCTCTCTACCAATAATAAGATCCCTTACAAAACCACCTACGACGTAGACATTAATTTTTTCATTATCAGCCACATCACCAATTGTTTTCAAAATTTCAACTACACTTTTTGGTATCCTTTCCGTAAGCAACTGTTTAACGTTCTTAACGTGCGGATAAGCTTGAAACCTTCTCATATAAAAGGATTCGGTTTCTTCAATATCTTTCTTGTAAAGGTTCATTAAGATATCTGTTCTTGTTACAACACCTATTACTTTGCCTCCGTTATCAATGACTGGCACAAGGCTTTGATGCTTATTTATTATGATATCCTCTATCTTCTCCACTGAATCCCTCAGGTGAACAGTAGATATGTCTGTTTGAACAATATTTTTAACCCTGTCATTCTGCATTCCCATATAAATTGCTTTATCAGTTAGCTTTCTATTAACAATGCCCAATAGTTTACCTTCCCTGTCAACTACAGGAGCAGCATTTATACCGTTCCTGACTAAGAATTCAAGCGTTTCCCCTACAGTCCACAAATCACTTACAACTTTTGCAGGAGATGTCATTATATCTAAAGCAAGCCTAACAGGTTCAACTACTTCCTTTAAGATTTCAACTACCTGGGCTTTAACCTCATAAACCGTTTTTGATCTTACAACAGCAGAAGCTGCTTCCCTATGACCTCCTCCTCCTAACCTACGAGCCACCTTTGAAACATCTATTTTAGGAGTTTTTGAACGCCCAATTACAAAAACAGTTCCTTCCACCCCAACAATAGCAATAACCGCAGGGAAACTGTTAATTTCTAAAAGTTTACTAACAAGGTGAGCAATATCACCAACGTAAACATCAAACTGAGCTGAAGTAAGAGCAACGCTATTACCATTTATATCAAGAAGCTCAACGTTATCCTTTAAAGTTTTCAATATATCTATCTCAATATCCGATAAATCCTTAGGCAGGTATCTCTTTATTACCTCAACGTTTGCTCCAATGCTAAATAAATAGGAAGCTGCTATAAAATCAAGAGAAGTTGTATTTGGAAAGAGAAAGTTACCAGTATCCGAGTATATTCCAAGAGCCATTATTGAAGCCTCAAGAGGAGAAGGAACTAAAGTTTTACCCTTTATTAAAAGGGTTAAAATAGAAGTTACAGCTCCACAGGGCTTAAAATGTAACTCAAACTTTAATCCTCCAAAGTCAACATCTTTTCCGTGATGGTCGTAAATTATGATTTCAGGTTCCCTTTCAGCTATTATCCTTTTAACAGACTCAGGTAACCTTTTTATATTAACTGTATCGACAATGACTACTCTGTCAAAATCAGCTTCTTTTAAGTTAGCATCTTCAACATAATCCAGAACATCGGGATTTTCACTAAGAACTTTAATCACGTCTTTACCTTTAGTTCCTGGAAGAACTACAACAGATTCTGGATAGAGTTTCCTTGCAGCGATTAAAGCTCCAAGACTATCAAGATCCATTGCGTTATGCGTTGTTATCAATGTCTTCATAAATTTCCTCTTTAATTGATTAAAGTATAATTTATGAGAAGAACATAAATTTTCATAAGGAGACTTAATGTTCCTAACTTTTAGGGAATTCAGCAATTTTCAGGAGATAAGAAATTACCTTATTAAAATAGGAAATACAGAGGCAGGAAGTAATATCCTATCTTCAAAAGCCTTTACGTTTACCATTGAAATAGATGGTATAGATACAAGAGCTGCAAACATATTAAAACAGGATGCAATATCGGTTGGAGCTGACTGTGCAGTACCAAGAATAGCTTCAAACTTTGAAAAGGGAAACTGTAAAGTACTCCTAATTGCAAATAAACGTTCCCTTGAAAAACTCACAGAAAAGCTCAGTCTTCAGCCTTTTAAACTCTCAGAACTCTCTGAGCACTTAAAAACAATATTAGAGAACTATTCAAAATCAAAGTTTAATGTAAAGCTTAAGGATAAAACATTAATGCTTGATAAACCTGTCATAATGGGAATTCTCAATGTAACGCCAGATTCCTTCTCAGATGGAGGACTTTACATCGAAAAGGAATCTGCATATAAATGTGCTGAAAAGATGCTTAAAGAAGGAGCATCAATCATAGATATCGGAGGGGAATCAACAAGACCAGGTTCAAAACCAGTTTCAGCTGAGGAGGAGATCAAAAGAGTAATTCCTGTTATCGAGTTGCTAAAAAACAGATTAGGAAGTGAAATTATAATATCAATTGACACTTATAAATCTGAGGTTGCAAAAGAAGCTTTAAAATTTGGAGTGGATATTGTAAACGACATTAGCGGTACACACTTTGATGAAAAAATGGTTGATGTAGTTGGTGAATTTGATTGCCCTATTGTAATTACTCACATAAAAGGAACTCCTCAAAACATGCAAAAGAATCCCTATTATGAGGATGTTATCAAGGAAATAATTCAGTACTTTGAGAAAACGATAGACAAGCTTCTCAAAAGAGGTATTAAGAAAGAAAAAATAATAATTGATCCTGGAATTGGATTTGGGAAAAGAGTGGAAGATAACTTATGCATCCTGAAAAGGCTAAATGAATTTAAAATATTTGGTTTACCAGTTCTCATTGGAACTTCAAGGAAAAGCTTTATAGGGAAGATAACTAATGAGGCAGACCCAAAGAAAAGGCTTTCTGGAACCTTAGCAACAATTTATGCATCCGCTATTAGAGGAGCAAAAATTTTAAGAGTCCATGACGTTAAAGAAACAGCAAATTTCCTAAAAATACTAAACTCTATAGAGGGTTTATCATGTTAGAGTTCATACCAAAATTCACAATTTTAGATTTCATAGACATTCTTATAGTAGCATTCTTAATATATAGGGTTTTAATTTACCTTTCCAGAACAAAAGCTCTAAGAATTCTGTTGGGATTACTGGTAATAATTTTAATAAGCGTTGTTGCAAAAATTCTCAATTTATACACCTTGTCATTTATATTTAACAATTTCATCACAATTGGAATATTTGCCCTCATCGTTATTTTCCAACCAGAAGTAAGAAGACTCCTTGCCAAAATCGGAGAAAGGCAATTTGGAATATTCTCATCAAAGCAGGAAGCAGAGAAAGTTATTGAAGAGATTGTGAGAGCCTCTGCAAGAATGTCGGAAGACAGAATAGGTGCCCTGATAGTAATAGAAAGAGAAATCAACGTTGATAACTACGTAGATGCTGGAACAGTATTAGATGCAAAAGTATCAAAAGAGCTCATCGTTTCTATTTTCTGGCCTGGAACACCTCTGCATGATGGAGCAATTATTATTAAATCGGATAGGATTTATAAAGCAGGAACGTTTTTACCTTTAACCTTAAATCCAAACTTACCACAAACAATAGGAACAAGACATCGAGCAGGTATAGGAATAACAGAAGAAACAGATGCAGTTGCAGTAATAGTATCGGAAGAAACAGGAGCTATCTCTGTTTCATATTCTGGAAAACTTATTAAAGAGATAAATCCGCAGAAATTGAGAAAAATGCTCACTGGTCTTCTGGTTAGAAAAGTTACAAAGAAAACACTAAAGGACATCATTTTAGATATTATAAGAGGTAGAGACCTTGAAACGGCTATTTAATCTCATCTTCGAAAACTTTCACTATAAATTGATTGCTTTAATCTTCTCAGTATTGTTATGGTTCCTTGCGGCAAAGAAAGAAGTAGTTTCTTCAGAAATTACAGCTAAAATTGTAATCCAACCCCCAGAAAACTTCTATGTTATAGACTATAAACCAACTAAGATGCATCTATTCGTTGAGGGTTTGAGAACAGACATCAGTTTCTTAAAGGAAAACCCTCATGTGATTGTCAAATTAACAGGAAATTTGCCCGAAAGCAAAAACTACATAAATATAAAAATTTCGAAAAATATGCTTACTTTGCCGGTTCATTCAGCAGAAGTTAAGGCTTTTTCACCTAAGTTTCTCAAAATTAGAGCAGAAAAACTCATCAAAAAAGTTGTTCCTGTTAAACTTGAAGCTTATGGTATAAAGGAAGGTTACAAGCTCATTCTCTCACCAAACTACGTAACAATTCGGGTTCCAGAATCGGAAAAGGGTAAAGTAAAATTTATTAGAACAGAAAGGGTTGATATAAGCAGTATAAAAGGTAATGCAGAACTCTTCCTCAATGTAGAGACAAAGTACAAGCCTAATCCTAAAAGAGTTAAGCTTATCATAAGGAGGATTAATGAAGGTTCCTAAGAGAAAACTTTTTGGAACGGATGGAATAAGAGGAATAGCCAATGAATTTCCCCTTACTCCTGAAATGGTTCAAAAAATAGGAATAGCAACAGGACACTATTTAAAAGCAAAATTTCCTGAGAAAAGACACGCGGTCATTGTTGGAAAGGATACAAGGAACTCTTCAGACATGATAGCATCATCGCTTATTAGTGGATTAACTTCTGTCGGCATAGATGTAATAGATGTGGGAACAACCACAACGCCCTCAATATCATTCCTTGTTAAAGATACATCAGCATCCTTAGGCATAATGGTATCTGCCTCCCATAACCCCTTCCAATACAATGGCCTTAAATTCTTCAACAGTGAAGGACGAAAGCTATCTGAACTTGAAGAAGCCTCTTTAGAGCTTGTCATCTTTAACAAGTTCGAACTTCCAAAAGTAAAACCTAAGGAAATTGGAAGAGTATTTGATGGAAGCAGGTTAATAGATTCTTATGTAAAGTTCATTACAAAATCTGCATACAGCCTTTCAGGGCTTAAGATAGCCATTGATTGCAGTAATGGGGCTACTTTCCAGTTAGCTCCCTCTATTTTTAAAAACTTAGAAGCAGAAACTTTTGTCTTTGAGGCTGAACCAGATGGATTCAACATTAATAAGGACTGCGGAGCTACAAATCCTGAGTTCATATCTGAAAAGGTTTTAGAATCAAAAGCTGATATGGGATTTGCTTACGATGGAGACGGAGATAGATGTATAGCAGTAGATGAAAAAGGAAACATTATTGATGGTGACAACATCCTTGCGATATTTGCAAAGTACTTTAGAGAAAAAAAGGTTGTTGCAACTATAATGAGCAACATGGGACTTGAACTGTCACTCGCAAGTAAGGGAATAAAGCTTATCAGAACACCGGTTGGAGACAGAAACGTTTTCGAGAAAATGGAAGAGATTGGCTCAAGGATTGGAGGAGAACAGTCGGGGCATGTAATACTAAGAGATTTCTTGGATACAGGAGATGGAATACTTACTTCTGTTGTTCTTGCTTCTATTGTTAAAGAAACCGGAATTAGACTTTCAGAATTAGCAAAACTTGAAAAATTTCCTCAAAAAATTAAAAACCTAAAAGTTACGGAAAAAAGGGATATAAAAACTCTAAAAAAAGTACAGAACTCTTTAGATGAAGCAAACAAACTCTTAAAAGATGAGGGAAGAATTGTTATAAGGTATTCAGGAACTGAACCTTTAGTAAGAATAATGGTTGAAGCAAGAGATGAAACACTGATGGAAAAGGTTATCGCTAAAATAGTTAAGGCTTTTAGGGATGAGGGACTAATTGAGAAGGAACATTGACAGCGTCCTTGAAGAGGTTGTAGCAAAGCTTAAATCAGGGGAAAAACCCTTTGTATGCGTTAGGCAATTTGATACATACGTAAAGTACTTCCTCCTTAAAAACTACAAAAACCCGTTAATCGGTGATTTCTCTGGAACAATTCAGGAATTAGCAATCAACATCCTTCAAGAAAACTTTAAAAACTTCAGGTTAATGTCAGATCAAGAAAGGTTACTTGTGGTCTCTGAGGCGTTGAGAAGATGTAATGATAAGCACTACAGCAACCTATCCTACGTTAAAATTATTGATGAAAGGCTAAGAAACTTGAAGGAACATTCCTTCGATTATGAAAAGCTTTTAGATTTAGCAGGAAAATTAGGAACTAAAAAACTCAAAGAAAAAATAGAGAAAACAGCAAAAATATTAAGAACCTATGATAATTTAGTTGAGAAATTGGGAGCATTTGATATTTTCTCCCTACTTGAAGAAGCAAAGGGACTTCCATGCAAGTTCGATGTCATCTACCTGATGCTATTACCACAGATACTTCCAAAGGAAATAGAATTCCTTACTTCCCTGGGGAAAAAGGTTATTGTTATAGTCCCTAAAATGAATAATTCTTTCTTTTCAAAATTGACTAGGGATAACTTGTCAATACTTCCTGCAAACTGGGAAGTAATTTCCTTGGAATCAAATCCCATAGCCTCGAACTTTAAGTTCAAGCCAGAAACTGCAAATTATGGAAAGATAAAGTTCAAAGAAGCTGCATTTAGCACAAAAAGCGAAGGAGTTAAAATTGCCGTTAACTGCGTGAAGAGACTCCTATCAAGTGGCCTTCAACCTCATGAAATTGCAATTTCAGGAAGGGAACTTGAAGGTATAGAAATTCTCCTTTACGAATTGTTCAAAAAAGATAACATCCCTTTAATATTCCAAACAAAAGGAATACCGTTATTGTCCCATCCATTAATAAAATACTTCATGAGCACCTTGGAATCCTTTGAAACCGGTTCAGAACCTAAAGCAAATCCGTTTAAGGAAACTTTCAACATGCTTGAATTGATCGATGGAAAAGACAACCTTACAATTCCCCAATGGATAGAGATTTTAGTAGGTGCGTTTAACCTTATCGGAGAAGATGAAAATGTTAAAGATCAAGTCAAGAAGATAAAAAGCGAAGTAGAGAACCTCCAGGCAAGAGGAATTATTAAATCAGAACCCGTTCAAAAGGAAGAGATAAAGGAAAAACTCCTTCACTTCTTTTCAAACAGGTTTTACTTAATAAAGGAAAATGAGCCCTTTGGAATCCACATCTGCT
>CAZJFY010000025.1:8610-10162 GCA_964545225.1 uncultured bacterium
TCAAACAGGTTTTACTTAATAAAGGAAAATGAGCCCTTTGGAATCCACATCTGCTCACCAGAATCAATTCCATCACTAAATCCTAAAGCTGTTATTGTGTTTGACATATCAGAAGGAACTTACCCAAGGAGCTTCCCTTACGATCCAGACTTTACGTTTCAGGAAAGGGAACTTGTAAACAAAACCATATCAAAAAGCAATTTTCTGTTAGAACCATTTGCAAGTAGATTAAGGCTGATAAGCTATGAATTTCTAACGTTCTTTAACTTACTCTCTTCACCGCTGAAGGAAGTTATCTTTCTATATGATGAATCTAAAGGAAGATCAATTTTCGTAAACATACTTAATCAATATACAAGAATAGAAAACATAGAAAAATCAGTATTTTCACCTATTAGTCTAAATTGCTACAAAGTATATAAAAGGGAAAAAGAACCGGAAACAATTATTGAAAAAGGAGTTGATTCATGGTTGAAAAAAATTAGAGGAGAAAAGAACTATAACTTTATTATAGATCAAGAAATTGTAAAAACTTATTTAAAGAAAATTTCTGTAACGGATATAATCTCATATCTTGACTGCCCAACAGACTTCATGTTTAGAAAAATACTTAACTTTAAGGACAGCTATTCAATTGAAGCTATTGAGGGAATCATATATCATGAGCTTATAAATAAACTTTCAAATCATGGTTTCGATGAAAGAACGTTTGAAGAAGTTTTTAGCAAAGCAGCTCAAGGTGTAGAACGCAGAAAATTGGAAATCCTGAAACCTTTTATAAAGGAAAATATAAGGAAATTCTTAACTTTATTTAAAAAAGATTCTCTATTTAGCCATGACGCAAAAAAAGAAGTAGATATAAAAGTAAAAATCCTTGAATACTGTTTAGATGGTAGGGTGGATTGGATAGTTAAATCTGGGAATTCGTACCAGGTTGCTGATTTCAAAAGAGGTGCTGTTAGTTCTGGAAACTACGATCCTGGCAAGAAAAGAGCATGCCAAATTGTGCTTTACGGTCTTGGTCTTTTTGAAGATGGAGATGTTATTAGAGCTTATAAAAGCAACAAACATGAAAACATTGATTTTCACTTTATCAGCATTCCAAAGATAACAGCAACTGGGAATTCATGGAAATTGTCCTTTAATGGGAAAGAAAGCAGTCACTTGATAAGGAAAAACCTTTCATGGACGTATTTAGCCCTAAAACTGATCTATTCCGGGTTTTTCGCTCCTTTTGAAATAGTCCCCTACAAAAAACCTTTTAGAGGAAAGCTATTCAACCTTAAACTTAATGGTAGATGTAAAGATTACGAATGTTACCTAAATAAAGATTACCTGGAAAGCATTAAAGAAAAGATAGAAAAAAAACTTTTAGAAATTGAGGAAAAACTTTGGCAGTGTCCTGTCAAGCAATGGGAATTTTGAGGCGAAAAAATGGAGATCTGTTTTGGGATCTGGAGGAATAGCAAAGCCAGCCGAAGCTGGCGGGGTTAGGCGGTGTGGGCGGGTTTTTGTGAGAGTTTAGCTTCGTAATATTTCTTTACAGCCTCAA
>CAZJFY010000026.1:0-9969 GCA_964545225.1 uncultured bacterium
GCAAATATTAGAATCCTGGTATCTCTTTGATGAAGTAGAAATTTTTAATAACTATGATTTCCTGAAAACAAAAGCACCAAAAATCTTATTCCAACCTCTGTTTAAGGAAACCAAGAATGATTATGGAAAATACAACCTAAACCGATTTAGATTAACACCATTATTAATCAACAAAAACTAACTTCTCTTTGATGTTGGCAACAAGTACCGGTAATTACGATATTTTGTGTAAACCTACAAATAGAGTATCTCTCAGATAACATTTCCTTGATTTCTAAAATCCATTAAACCTTTGAAAAGCGTTCCATGATTTTAAGGTACTCCTTCACAGAACTGACCAGCAGTTTCTCTTTTGCCTCAAAGCTTTCAAACACTGCCCTCTGCTTACCTTTAAGTTGCTCCCTGTACTTTGCTTCTATCAAAATCCCATCATCCGTCAGGAAATCAACTTCCGCCCCATCCTGCCAGACGTAGCATGGATGAAAATGCTTTATTGTCAAATAAATTAAATTTTCAAACACAGCTCCTTTGTCCCTGAATCCTGTTACAGCATTCCTTATGCCAACATCTCCAACGTATAGCTTTCTGGGAGATTTAATCCTCTCATTGAGCTTTCCACATCTTTCCACAAGATAAATCATGAAAGTCCCTTCAAAATAGCTGAGAAACCTTCTAACAGTATCAGGACTTATGCCCATTATCTTTGCCAGTTTATTGATGCTCACCTGTTTACCAGCTCTCTCCATAAGCAGAAAGAAAAAATCTCTCAATATTCCTTTTTCTTTGATGTTATGGCATGCAACAATATCTTTGTACAAAATATCATCTATCAGCTGCTTTATGTACTCTATATCTTCTGTTAATACGTACTCAGGAATTCCACCAAGCATCATGAACTCTTCAAAGTAGTTTTCAAGGAGGTGCGTATCAGATTTTTTTATCCTTATGTTTTTAAACTTGATGAATTCCCAGAAATCCAGGGGTAGAATCTCAACTATCCTTTCTCTTCCAGTTAACGCTGCCTTCCTGTCCCTCAAAACTGATGCTGAGGAAGAGGAAGCAAAAATCTTGACGTTGTACAAGTCATAGAGATTTTTGAGCTGCAGAGCAAACTTTTCCTTGTAAGCCACTTCGTCCAAGAAAAGGTATGTCTTTTCTGAAAAAGATATATTCCGAACTTTATAGAATGCTTCAACTATTTCCAGAATTGAATGCTTCTCAAGCCCGTAAAAGTCAAGAGAGACATAGAATACTTTACCAGGCTCCGTACCGGCTTCTATTAAACGGTCTATTAATAGCTTCATAATTGTTGTTTTACCAACCCTTCTCAAACCGGTCAGGAAAACGATGTCATTCGTCTCAGCAAGGGAAAAAAGCTTGCGCGTATATTTCTCTCTATCTATCTTTCCCTCTGCAGCCTTTTCTCCTTCCCACCAGGGATTGAATCGGTATAAAAGGGTCTCCATATTTACGATTCCATCGTATAATTTTGGTTAATTTTATACGATATTGTCGCATAAAACAACCCTCAAACCTAAATGGTGAAAAACCTGTCCTATTCGTCAATATGACGATAAAAAGCTTTTCTTGGGTTAAGTTTCAATTATCTACCTCTCAGGTCTTATAAATCATTTATAATACTTACCTCGGGAAAACTGCAAAATAACTTCAAGGAAAGTGAAGGAGGAAACTCATGAACGTTGAACGCTCAAAGGCACTGTTTGAGGAAGCAAAAAGGTACATACCTGGAGGAGTAAACAGTCCTGTAAGGGCTTTTAAGTCCGTTGGAGATACACCAAGATTTATTGAAAAGGCAAAGGGCTCCCATATCTGGGATGTTGATGGAAATGAATATGTTGATTACGTTTGCTCATGGGGACCAATGATTTTGGGACATGCCCATCCAGAAGTTGTAAAAGCTATACAGGAACAGGCAGAAAAGGGAACAAGCTATGGCGCACCAACAGAACTTGAAGTAAAGCTTGCAAAGATGATTGTTAACTTAGTCCCGTTCGTTGAGAAAGTAAGAATGGTTAACTCTGGAACAGAAGCAACCATGTCAGCAATTAGACTTGCAAGAGGGTACACTGGAAGGGATAAGGTTGTGAAGTTTGAAGGAGGATACCACGGACACGTTGATTCCTTGCTTGTTAAAGCAGGTTCAGGACTTACAACGTTTGGAGTTCCTACAAGCCCGGGGATACCTGAAGACTTTGCAAAGCACACAATAACTGTTCCGTTCAACAATATAGACGCCTTAAAGGAAGTTATTGACCAATACGGTAAAGAGATAGCCTGTGTAATAATGGAACCGGTCATGGCAAATGCCGGATTAATAATTCCAGAAAATGGTTTCCTTGAAAAAGTAAGGGAAATAACCTCTCAAAATGGCATTCTCCTGATATTTGATGAAGTGATAACAGGATTCAGGCTCTCAATAGGAGGTGCACAAAAGTACTTCAACATAGAACCTGACCTTTCATGCTTTGGAAAGATTATTGGCGGAGGGCTCCCCGTTGGAGCCTTTGGTGGAAAAGAGGAGATAATGAACCACCTTGCACCAGAAGGACCCGTTTATCAAGCTGGAACTCTGTCTGGAAATCCCCTTGCAATGGTCGCAGGAATCAAAACGCTTGAAATTCTTCAGAAAGAAGGAACGTATGAAAGTCTCCGCAAAAAGACTGAAAAGCTTTCATCCGGGCTGAAAGAAGCTGCCAAGGAGGCTGGAATCTACGAGAAGCTCTGTTTTAAACAAATTGAGTCAATATCTATCGTTTACTTCACAAGTACAGACGTGAAAGATTACAAAACAGCTCTTACATCAAACACGGATGCTTATGCAGTCTTCTTCAAAGAGATGCTGAAGCAGGGAATTTACCTTGCACCATCCCAGTTTGAGGTCTCATTTATGTCAACGGCACATTCTGACTCTGACATTGAAAGAACGATAGAAGCTGCAAAAATCGCATTTGCAAAAGCAGGAGAACTTATCTAATGGGTAAGGCAAAAGAATTTATAAAGAGGTCAAGGATAATGACCCTTGGCCTCAGCTTCGCAATAGCAGTAATGATCGGACTTGCAATAGGATTCTACCTTGACAAACGCCTCCAAACATTTCCGCTGATGACCATAATATGGCTCATCATCGGTTTTGCAGCAGGACTTAAGAACCTTTACACGGAATTGAAAAGAGCATGAAAGACAGGTTTTTCCTTAAGTTTTTCCTCCTGCTTTCCCTACTCTACTTTCCTGGCGCAATAATCCTAACACTAATAAAAGGAAGCAACTATCTACTTTCATTTACTGCTGGCTACGCAATAATGTTCGCAAACTACATTCTCATATCAAGACAATCCATGAGAATAAAACAGGGACATGTTAAATCAGGCTTCTACTTAAGATTTCTCATGATAGCATCCTTTTTAATCCTCCTCGTAAAGGTTGCACATTTGAATCTCTTTGTTATAATTAGCGGCGTAATGTGGGCAACAGTAAGCTTCTTCATAACAACCTTCATAATGGTAAGGGAGAGATAGAATGGAGCATGGAGCGATAATTAAGATAGTCGGTGTGCCTGACCACGTAACGATGACATGGCTTATGATGGCAGTCGTTCTAACGTTCTCATACATACTTGGCAAAAGCCTTAAAAAGTTTCCTGCAAAAACTCAGTTTATCTTTGAAAGCCTTACATCCTTCATCGTTTACACCCTTGAAGACGCAATGGGTGAGTACGGAAGGAAGTTCTTTCCACTCATAGCTGGACTTGCAGTTTTTATCCTCATCGGAAACTTAATGGGGTTAATTCCAGGATTTGCTCAACCAACGGCAAACTTAAATACAACCCTTGCCCTTGCAATAATTTCATTTCTCGTTTACAACTACGAGGGAATCAGGAAACACGGAATTGTCAATTACCTTAAGCACTTTGCGGGACCAATTCCTCTTATGGCTCCCCTGATGTTTCCGATTGAAGTTATTTCTCACCTTTCAAGAATTCTTTCCCTTTCCTTTCGTCTCTTCGGGAACATGTACGGTGATGAGATGGTTGTCCTGGTTCTCATGATCCTTGTCCCGTTCTTTGTTCCTGTTGCAGGTGAATTTGTTGTCTTTGCAAACAGCTTCCTTCAAGCGTTCATATTCTGCATTTTAACAGTAGTTTACATCTCTTCAGCAATAGAGGAATTTGAAGAACACTAAACGGAGGTAAAACATGAAAAAGATACTCTACTCTCTCTTCCTCCTCCTTGCAGGAGCAGTTCCAGCTCTCGCTGGTGAAGGTGGAGCTGCAAGCGGTTCAATGGTAGCTGCACTATCAGCACTTGGAGCAGGACTTGCTATTGGCCTTGCTGCCGCTGGTGCTGGTGCAGGACAGGGACAGGCTGTAAGAGGAACTCAGGAAGCTATGGCAAGAAATCCAGGCATGGCTGGAAAGCTTACAACAACAATGTTTATCGGCCTTGCTATTATTGAGGCACTTGCCATTTACGGACTTGTTATCGCACTCATCCTTCTCTTCGCCAACCCACTTATCTAATACAAATTACCCCTCTGCTTTAAGCAGAGGGGTTTTACCAAAAATCAATCCCTATGCCAGAAAACTCTTGCAAACTTCTCTCCCTCGTTATAGCTAAACTCAAATTCACCCTTAAATGAATCATTAACAGCTTCTCCTATGTGCCTTGCAAGGTGCTCGCTTGTCGTTGCTATCTCAATGGTCCCATCCTCCTTTTCATCAATCCACAAAATTCTCTGAAGAGGTCTTAATGCCATAACATCCTCAACAACGTTCTTTATCCTGTTAAGTATTTCTTCCTTATGTTCATTTAAGAACTTCCCACTTAAATAAACAAGACCTCCCGGATATTTGTCTCTCTTTCTCCTACAAGCTGGGCAAAGAGCTTCATTAATTTCCTCCCCTAATTCCCCCTTAATCTGCTCCTTCCATTGCCACCTTCCATCAAGGAAAACTGCCCCACATTCTGGACAAACTGTTGGTTCAGGGTACTTCCTCTTCTCATAGTAGGGATTATCGCTTTCCCACGTATACTCCTTTCTCCTTGCAAAGTTGAACTCAAAGTTCCTTCCTCCCATAAATACCTCCTTTTTATCTGTCTATACTTTTAATTTAACCTCAAACACTCTGGTTGCACATAATTTTTAGAAAGAATGTATTGACAGCCCTTTCTCCTTGAAGAGATCAGTTCAGGTAAATCTTCAAGGTGAGGGTCCCTAAAAGGAACTGATTTAACAACTTTCTTTAAAAGCTTTTCTTCAGTTTTAAATAAAAATGATGCAATTGTTGATCTTGATCTCCTTCCAATGGCAACTCCTTCTCTAACTCCGAAACCTGCCATCAAGAGAGCTTTTCTTACTGAGGATGAAGCAGAATAAGTTGCAAGTATTCCATCCCCCTTCATAAACCTTCCAACAAGAGAAAACAGTTCAAATGTCCACATTTCAGGGTTTACCTTCGGGGAAAAGGGATCGTGAAAAACTGCATCAAAGAACTCCCTGTAATCTCTGCAGAACCTTTTCATAACTCTCCTAACATCACCAACAACAAGCCTGACCCCAACTTTACCATCACTATAGATAAAATTTGCAAATCCTTTAAACACGTACATTCGTGAGAAAAGCTCTTTCAAAAGAGGCTTATAGATACTGTACTTTCCCCAGTCAAAGTGGATAGCCCTCTTTGCTGCAGATACATCTTTCTCAATTGAGAGTATGAAAACTCTTGCTTTAGGGTTTGATTTAAGAACTTCATCTATAAATGAAACGCTGTTATAACCAAGACCAAAACATATATCAAGGAGATTAACCTCTCCGGACTTGGCTTTTTCCCTTACCATGCATGGCTTGCAGAACTTTTCAACAGCTTCTGTAAAAGCACCAGCCGTTAAAGAATGGTAAGGCTCACCATACCTTTCCGAAAGGAAAGTTAGCGAGCCATCAGCAGTTCTTACCTTTTTCATTTAGATTTGGATCTTCTATTGCTTTTAGGATAAAGAGCTATATCAAAAACTTGCTCAACCCTGTTTACAAAGACAAGCTTAAGCGCCCTCTTTGCCTCCCTGGGGAGTTCCTCCATAACTTCAGCTTTATTCTTTTCAGGAAGGATTACTGTCTTTGCTCCATACCTTAAAGCTGCAAGGATTTTCTCCTTCAATCCCCCAACAGGTAAAACTTTTCCACCAAGTGTTATCTCTCCTGTCATGGCAACTTCCTTTTTAACTTTCCTATCAGTTAAACTTGAAAGCATAACTGTAGCAATCGTTATACCCGCTGAAGGACCGTCCTTAGGTATTGCACCAGCTGGAACGTGAACATGTATATCAACCTTTGAAAGGTCTTTCTTTACTCCAAACTCTTTGCTGTGAGCCTTTATGAAACCAAGAGCTGCCTGAGCAGACTCTTTCATGACCTCACCAAGCCTTCCAGTAAGTATTAGCTTCCCGGAACCTGGAGTGACAACAGCCTCAACAAAGAGAACATCACCTCCAACGGGGGTCCAGGCTAAACCAGTTGCCACACCGACCTCATCCTCTCCAAGCTCCATTTCAGGAACAAACTTCGGAGCTCCTAAGACCTTCTGAACAAGGTTTTTCGTAACAACGTACTTTTTCTCCTTTCCCTCGCTTATCCAAAGAGCAACCTTCCTGCAAACAGCTGCTACTTTCCTATCAAGATCTCTTACTCCAGCTTCCCTTGTATAGTGCCTTATTATGTAAAGCAAAGCGCTATCTCTAAAAACAACATCTTCAGGAGTTAACGCATGATTCTTAAGCTGCTTTGGAACTATGTACTGCTTCCCAATGTGTAACTTCTCATCCTCAGTGTAACCGGGAAGGTTAATCACTTCAAGCCTATCGTAAAGAGGTTCAGGAATGGTATAAGGGGTATTTGCCGTTGCAATAAACAGGACTTCTGAAAGGTCAAAAGGTTGATTTATGTAATTGTCAACAAACTCTCTATTCTGCTCTGGATCAAGAACCTCAAGAAGTGCTGCAGCAGGATCCCCTCTAAAATCTGAACCCATCTTATCTATTTCATCAAGAAGTATAACCGGGTTTTTCGTTCCTGCTTTTCTTAGTGCCTGAATTATCTTTCCAGGCATTGCTCCAACGTAAGTCCTCCTGTGCCCCCTTATCTCAGCCTCATCTCTGACACCACCAAGAGATATCCTCACAAAGTTCCTTCCTAAAGCCCTTGCAATTGACTTTGCAAGCGAAGTCTTTCCAACTCCCGGAGGGCCAACGAAACATATCGTAGGCTGCTTAATCTCAAAAGCCTTTTTCTTCCTTTTCTTTATCAGCGATTTAACAGCAAGAAACTCAAGAACCCTTGTCTTAACCTTTTCAAGATCATAGTGATCCTCATTAAGTATCTTTTCTGCTCTCCTTATGTCAAGCTTATCCCTTGTTCTCTTTGACCATGGAAGCTCAATCATCCACTCAAGGTATGTCCTCAATACCGCAGCTTCAGCAGATTCAGGATGCATCTTCTCAAGCCTTGATAGTTCCTTCAGGACAGACTCTTCAACTTCCTTGGGCATCTTTGCCTTTTTAATCTTTTCCTTATACTCAGCAATCTCCTTTCCTCGACCCTCCTCTTCTCCAAGCTCCTTCCTTATAGCCCTTAACTGTTGGCGGAGGAAATACTCCCTCTGCTCTTTTTCCATGGATTCTCTTGCCTTTGTCCTAATAAGCTCCTGAATCTCAAGAACTCTTATCTCATGTTCAAGCTTCTCACTTATCTTCTTTAACCTTTCAATCGGATTAAGAGTTTGAAGAAGTGACATGGCTTCTTCAGTACTAAGCTCAATCTGACTTGCAATTAAATCTGCAAGCCTTCCCGGGTCTTCAATTGACCTGAATATGGCAACCATATCAGGGGGTATCTGCTTCCCTAAAGCAACAACCCTTTCAATCTGATCTTTAACAAGCTTGACCAACGCTTCATCTTCCATCTTCTCAACGACGTACTCAGGTTCCTCAATGTGCTCAACTGTTGCCTTGTAGTAACTATCAACTGTTTCAATCCCCTTTACCCTTGCTCTACCCAAACCTTGGACGAGAATCTTTATCCGCCCATCGCTCATTTTCATAGCTTTAAGGATTACAGCTACCGTTCCCATGGAATAGAGATCATCAGGCTTTGGCTCCTCAACTTCCCTATCCTTTTGAGTAAGAAGAAGGATGAGCTTGTGTTCCTTTAAAGATTCTTCCACCGCATTAAGGGAAAAGGGTCTTCCAACGAAAAGCGGTGTTATCATCATTGGAAAAACAACAACATCTCTCAATGGAAGAACGGGAAGTTCTTCAGGAAATTTCAGTTCTCCAATCCCCGGTGATCCTATATTCTCAGCCATTATCTATCTCCTTTTCCACTGTTTTCCTTAAAAACTTGAGAAAATCCTCCCTAATCTCTTCCCTCCTCAAAGCAAAATCAACCGTTGCTATCAAGAAACCAAGTTTTGAACCAGTATCATATCTATCCCCTTCCATTATCTTAGCATATATAGCCTCCCTCATTCCAAGCCTTAAAATTGCATCTGTAAGCTGAATCTCCCCATTCTTTCCAGGAGGAGTTCTTTTTAGTATGGAAAATATGGTAGGAGTTAATATGTACCTTCCGGTAATTGCAAGGTTTGAAGGTGCTTCATCAATATCCGGTTTTTCAACAAGCTCATCAACCTTAAGTATATCTTTTTCAACTTCATGTCCTCCAACTATCCCATACTTTGAAACGTCACTTTTAGGAACTTCCTTTATTCCCAATACCGAACACCTGTACTTGGCATATACGTTCATCAACTGCCCAATTGCAGGCTTCTCAGAAACCATTACATCATCACCAAGTAAAACGGCAAAAGGCTCGTTCCCTACTGCTGGACTTGCAGTAAGAATTGCATGACCAAGACCCAAAGGTTCTTTCTGTCTTACATAAATAACATCAGCAAGGTTTGTTACTTCCCTGACAAGCTTTAAAAGCTCATGTTTCTCTTGTTTTTCAAGAATGTATTCAAGCTCAAAGTTACTATCAAAGTGATCCTCAATTGCCCTTTTATGTTTACCGGTAACGAAAACAATCTGCTTTATACCTGCTTTTACCGCCTCCTCAACAATGTATTGGATAACAGGCTTATCAACAAGAGGAAGCATCTCTTTCGGCTGGGCTTTTGTCGCTGGAAGGAACCTCGTTCCAAGACCTGCAACCGGAATAACAGCTTTTTTAATCATCTCAAACCTCCCATGGAAACCTTGTTGCAAATATACACTTTAAATACCTTGACTCAGGAATTTGAAGAACAAAAGGATGGTCTTTTGACTGATAGGTTGTATAGAGAACCCTTAAAGGCACTTTTGTATCAAAAGCTGCAGACTGAAGTATCTCCTCCAAGATTGGTGGTGTAACATGATGTGAACATGAACACACAACAATACTCCCACCAGGTTTTAACATTTTAAGCCCTCTGAGAAAAAGTTCCTTATACCCCTTCTTTGCCTGCTCAAGGTAAACTTTACTTTTTGCAAAGGCAGGAGGATCAATGACTATTGCATCAAAAAGCTCTCCCCTCTGCTGAAGCTCTTTCATTACCTTAAATGCATCCCCCTTTATGAAGCTTAACTTATCAGAAACTCCGTTTAACCTTCCATTCTCTCTTGCAAGATTTATGGCAAGCTCAGAACTGTCAACCATAACTACTTCAGAAGCTCCTCCAACTTTTGCAGCATAAATCCCAAATCCCCCAAGGTGGCAGAAAACATCAAGAACTCTATCTCCCTCTTTAACGAATTCCCTTGCAAATAACAGCTTGTTCTCCCTCTGGTCAAGGAAAAGACCGGTTTTCTGACCCCCAACAATCTGGACATAAAATTTTATGCTGTTTTCCTCAATAATAACCCTTTCCGGGACCTCTCCGTAGATAATACCCTCAAAAGGTTCAAGCCCTTCAAGTTCCCT
>CAZJFY010000027.1:0-9921 GCA_964545225.1 uncultured bacterium
AAGAAAGTACCGCTGAAAGGGCTACCAGCCATAGTTTTTATTGATAGGTATGGGTATATAAGGCTTTTTTCGGATAATTTAAGGGGGATAGATGCTGATTCCGTTAGAAAGCAGGTGGAATCAGCACTTAAAAGGATACCTTAAGATATTGCTTTCTGGACTTTTCCTGCTTTTAAGCACTTTGTGCAAACCCAGATTCTCTTCTTCTCCCCATTTACAATTGCTTTAACTTTGTGAAGATTTGGCTTCTGCTTTTTGCTTGAAACTCTGTGAGAGTGACTGACTTTATTTATGAATATCGTTTGTTTTCCACATATTGCGCACTTTGCCATATCAACCTCCTTTGAATTTGCAGCTGGTAATTTATCATTGGGGAAAGTTTCAGTCAACCATTTGCTCAAGCTGGGAAATAGTTTTTCTCAGCTTAATCAGTATCTCTTCAAGCTCAGAGAGCCTTTCCCTGTTTTTCTTTACAACCTCACTGGGCGCTTTTTCAATGAAGTTTTTATTCTGGAGTTTTCTCTTTATCTTTTCAATTTCACCTTCTGTTTCTTTTAGCCTCTTCTCAATTCTTCCAATCTCTTTTTCAACATCAATCACTTCTCCAACTTTAACGTGAACTTCAACTTCTGGAAGGAAGAACGAGACGGATTTTTCAGCTTTTGTGGAGGAGCTGTAAAAGCTTACCTCCCCTGTTGAAGCAAGCTGCTGAATTAGAGGTTTACACCCTTGCAGGGTTTTAAGGAGTTTTTCATTGGGAATGCAGATTACAACATCAACCTTTGTTGAAGGCGGGATGTCGAGAGAGGCTTTTGTATTCCTTATCCCTCTTATGATGTCTTTCAAGTTCTCGATGGCCTCTCTGTCATCCTCAAATCTGAATTCAGGCTTTGGCCAGCTTGATATGACGATTGATTCAGAATCCCTATTTGGGAGCTTCTGGTATATTTCCTCAGTTAAGAATGGCATTATTGGGTGGAGGAGCTTCAAAGAGTCCCTTAAAGTTCTTAAAAGGACGTAGACTGCAGTTCTCTTCTCCTTTTCACTTCCTTTGTAAATTCTGTGTTTTGAAAACTCAACGAACCAGTCAGCGAGTTCTCCCCATATAAACTGGTACACAGATTTTGCTGCTTCGTTGAACCTGTAGTTTTTCAGCTCTCTATCAACCTTATCAATTGTTTCTGATAACCTTGTA
This sequence comes from uncultured bacterium, assembly GCA_964545225.1. Taxonomy (GTDB): domain Bacteria; phylum Aquificota; class Aquificia; order Desulfurobacteriales; family Desulfurobacteriaceae; genus CAZJFY01. The sequence continues at coordinate 1,196 of CAZJFY010000027.1, forward strand.
AGTATCCACCTATCCTCAGGGTAGAAATCCTTTTCCCCTTCAAGATCAACGTCTTTAATTGAATTGAGAACAAACCTTGAGATGTTCCATATCTTGTTTGCAAAATGTCTGTATCCTTCAATTATCCTTTCCGAAAGTCTTATGTCCCTTCCCTGTGCTGCAAGTGCCGCAAGCGTGAACCTTAATGTATCTGCTCCATATCTTTCAACCATTTCAAGGGGATCTATAACGTTCCCCCTTGTTTTGCTCATTTTCTGCCCCTTTTCATCCCTTACAAGGGCATGGACGTAAACATCTGTAAAGGGCTTTTTTCCTGTGAAGTGGTATCCCATCATCATCATTCGGGAGACCCAGAAGAATATTATGTCAAAGCCGGTTACAAGGAGGTCTGTAGGGTAAAACGCTTTTAAATCCTTAGTTTCCTCAGGCCAACCAAGCGTTCCAAATGGCCACATTGCTGAACTGAACCACGTATCAAGGACATCCTCATCCTGATAGATGTTCTTGCTTCCGCAAGCTTCACATCTTTCCGGGGGATTTTCACTGACTGTTATATGGTTACAATCGCAGCAGTACCATGCTGGTATTCTGTGCCCCCACCATATCTGTCTTGATATGCACCAATCTCTTATGTTGTACATCCAGTCAAAGAACGTATTTTCCCACTGCTTTGGTATAAATTTGATCTCCTCTTCCTTTACAGATTTGATTGCCCTTTCCGCAAGGGGTTTCGTTTTTACAAACCATTGGTCTGAAAGGAAAGGTTCAACAACAGTTTTACACCTGTAGCAGTGCCCAACTGAATGGATATGAGGTTCAACTTTTTCAAGGAGGCCATTTTCTTTTAGCATCTCAACAATAGCTTCTCTTGCTTCAAACCTGTCAACACCCTTAAATGGTTCAACCGTTATTCTTCCCCAGTCATCCATTATCTGGATTGGTTCAAGGTTGTGTCTTTTCCCCACTTCAAAGTCGTTAAAGTCATGAGCTGGGGTTATCTTTACGGCTCCCGTTCCAAATTCGGGATCAACGTACTCATCTGCAATTATGGGAATTTCCCTATTGACTATTGGAAGGATAGCTTTTTTCCCTATCAGGTTCTTGTACCTTTCGTCGTTTGGATTGACTGCAACTGCAACGTCACCGAGCATCGTTTCAGGTCTTGTAGTTGCAACCACTATATATCCGCTTTCCTTGAAGAGCGGATACTTTATGTACCAGAGGTTTCCCTGTTCTTCATCGTGTTCAACTTCAAGGTCGGAAAGTGCTGTATGGCACCTTGGACACCAGTTAATGAGCCTTTTGCCTCTGTAAATGAGTCCTTCCTTGTAAAGGGTAACAAAAGCCTTTCTTACGGCTTTTGAAAATCCCTCATCCATTGTGAACCTTTCTCTGCTCCAGTCACATGATGTCCCTAACTTTTTGAGCTGATTTATTATTCTGTTTCCGTATTTTTCCTTCCACTGCCAGACCTTTTCTACGAACTTCTCCCTTCCGATATCGTGCCTTGTAAGTCCTTCCTTTGCAAGCTCTCTTTCAACAACCCATTGTGTTGCAATCCCTGCATGGTCTGTTCCGGGGATCCAGCATACTTCGTAACCTTTCATCCTTTTCCATCTGCATATGATGTCTTGAAGGGTTGCGTTTAAAGCATGTCCAACGTGAAGAACTCCTGTTACGTTTGGGGGAGGAATCACTATGCTGAACTTTGGTTTACCTTTAAGGACATTATCAGCATTAGCTTTGAAGTAATCCTTTCCGAGCCAAAACCTATACCATTTATCTTCAAACAGCGATGGATTGTACGTTTTTTCCATGCCATTCCTCCATGTTTGTGAGGGAAATAATACTAAATTTTCCTTTCAATCAATGAGTAAAGGAGCTTAATCTCCTCTTCCCATATGGTGCTGTCTATGGTTTCCAAAATCATCGGGATGTTGTTAAACCTTTCATCATTCATTATAAGTTTGAAGGCTTCAATTCCTATGTTTCCCATTCCTATCGAATGGTGTCTGTCAACTCTGCTTCCGAGGGTGGATTTTGCATCGTTAAGGTGCAAGCCTTTCAGGTATTTTAAACCTACAACACTTTCAAACTCTTTCATTGTGTTTTTGAAGGATTCCTCATCTCTAATGTCATACCCTGCTGCGAAAAGGTGGCAGGTGTCAAGACAAACGCCAATCCTGTTTTTGTCATCTACCATATCAATGATTTCTGCCAGGTGTTCAAATCTATATCCAACGTTTGTTCCCTGTCCTGCTGTGTTTTCGATAACAAAAGTGAGGCTTTCTGTTCTGTCGATAGCCCTATTTATTGAATCCGCAATGAGTTTCAGGCATTCACTCTCGCTTATTAGGTTAAGGTGGCTTCCCGGATGGAAGTTGAGCATCTTCAAGCCAAGCACTTCACACCTCTTTGCTTCGTCCACAAAAGCTTCCAGTGATTTCCTTCTCTTTTCGCTTTCAGGATGTCCAAGGTTTATGAGGTAACTATCGTGGGGGAGAATGTGATCTGTATTGATTTTGCTTTTTTCAAGGTTTTCTCTAAACTTCTCAATAGAGTTCTCATCAAGAGGTTTCGCTTTCCATCTCCTCTGATTTTTTGTAAAAAGGGCAAAAGCTTTAGCTCCTATTTTTATTGCGTTTAATGGTGCATTTTGAACTCCTCCTGCAGTGCTTACGTGAGCGCCAATAAATTTCACGTTTCCTCCTTCTTCGCTAAATGTAATAAAATTAAGGTTGTTTCAATGCTTTTCAACAGGAGGAGATATGATATTAAAGCTCTTAATAATCGTTCTGATAGTCCTTTTGATATGGGGTGGCGATAAACTGCCTCAACTTGTGAGGTCTGCCTTTAAAGCAAAGGAGGAATTTAAAAAGGCAAAGGAAGGGAAAGAAGAGGAAAAGGAGAAAGAGAAGAAGCCGGTTATCAAGGTAATTGATAAAGAGAAGGAATGATCACCTTAAAATCTCAACGGGGTTAAGCTGGTAAACCTTTCTATTGTAAATTCTGCTTATCTCAAAGTAAACTCCACTTTTCCCCCAGTTTCCTGAAGTTCCGGATTCACCTAAAATCCCTCCTCGCTTGACGAGCTGTCCGGGTTTAACGTTAATTTTTGATAGAGAACTGTAAACAGTTGTGTAGCCCTTCGGATGCTCAAGAATAACCGTATTTCCAAATGCCTTTAGGAGCTTTTCGTCTTTCCCTGCAAACTTGACAATGCCTGTTTCAGAAGCTTTTACAGGTTGTCCGGGAGGGGAAATGATGAAGATTCCAGGGTACCCAGCCTGCCTTAAAGTTGTATCAATTCTTCCATCAAGAGGTATTTTAAATTCAAGGGGTCTGCCAAGAGCCAATCTATCCTTGTACCCAATTAAAATCTTCAGTCTCTTCCCAGGCCTTAGGATGTAAGGTTTTTTAAGGTGATTCGTTCTTATTATGGACTTCATGGATACATGAAATTTCCTTGCTATTTTGTATATTGAATCACCCCTTCTAACTCTATAGTATTTGTAAACAGGGACTTTCCTCGTAAGGTTTCCGTAGGTTTTTCCCTTTGACTTTGTTCTTTTCCTTGAAGGTATTATCAATTTCTGTCCGATTCTTATTCTATAAGGTTTTCTTATATGGTTTATCCTTGCAAGCGTTTTAATTGATACGCGATATCTTTTCGCAATTTTTGAAAGTGTATCCCCTCTCTTCACTCTGTATGTAAAGTTCGCAAGAGCATCTGAAAATGGGATTATTAAAAACAAACTAATAAATAATGCGAAAATCCTCATACTTGTTCTCCGGTTCAAGGTAGTGGATAGAAACGTTGTCAACGACTGAATAGGGAGATCCAACTTTAAGGAAGTCTATTAATTTCTTTAAAGCTTCCTCATCTCCTTCAGCGTATACTTCAACGCTTCCATCTGGAAGGTTTCTTACATAACCTTTAAGGTTTAAGGATTCAGCTTTTTCCTTCGTATAGGCTCTGAAGAAGACACCCTGTACTTTTCCAGTTACGTTTGCAAGAAAGGCTTTTACAGCCAACTTTTGATCTCCTTTGCAATTTTTAGTCCGTTTTCATAGCCTTTCCTGAAGAATTCTTCTACCATCTCGAAATCATAAGCAGAACCTGTAAGTTTGTGGTCTATAAGTTTATCACAGTAATATTCCCTTTTTTCTTGGTTTTCAATGATTTGCGCTATGCCGACTCTGATGGATACATCCTTCATGGATTGTGGGTCAAATTCCTCAGAGGCAACGTTAACGTTGGAGCAGATGTTGATTTCACATCCTGCGGCTTTTGGAAATTCGGCTGGGAGGCAATTCCTTATTCCTCCATCAACGAAGTAATCTTCTCCAATCTTCCAGGGGGCAAACAACGGAGGGATTGAGCATGAAGCAATAACACAGTCAGCGAGAGGTCCTTCGGTAAAGAACTGAGGTTTAAGGGTTCTCAAGTTAACGACTGATATGGCTATAGGTATTTTTAAATCCTCTAAGTTTATATTCCCTGTTATATCAATTAAGAGGTTCTTTAACCCATCAAGTTTAAATAAACCTCCTTTAAGATAGGGCTTAGCGAGTTTTCTCCAGTTGAGGTCTCTTGATATGTCAAGCAGTTCATCTGGTGATATTCCAAATGCATAAAGTGCAGCGATTAAAGACCCAGAACTTGCCCCCGAAATTGCCCCAATTTCTAAGCCATACTCATCTATAGCTTTTAGCAGCCCAGCATGGGCTAATGACTTAACAAATCCCCCGGAAAGCGTAATGCCAATTTTCATCTTTAGATTTCCAGGGTTTCGCCTGGTCTAAGGATTTTGGCATCAATGCCCTTTTCCTTAGCAAGCTTTACAAATTCTTCAGGATCTTTATCAATTATTGGCCAGGTCTTGTAGTGCATTGGAATTGCAGTTTTTGGCTTTATGAGTTCTGCAGCAATTGATGCATCTATTGGATCCATGGTAAAGTTCCCACCAATTGGTAAGAGGGCAACGTCTATAGTTTCATATTTCCCTAAAAGTTCCATATCTGCAATTAAGCCTGTGTCCCCTGCATGGTAGATGTTTTTACCATCAACTTCTATAATAAACCCGCAGGGGTTACCAAGGTAGATTATTTCGTCACCTTCAACAAAGGAGCTTCCATGAGCGGCAGGTGTTAACTTAACCCTTCCGAATGGGAAACTGTAAGTTCCTCCAATGTGCATGTTGTGAGTTTTTGCTCCTTTTGATGAGCAGTAAACTCCGATCTCGTAGACACTTACAATAGTTGCACCGGTGTTTTTCACTATGTTGATGGCGTCTCCAAGATGGTCTCCATGTCCGTGGGTTACAAATATGAAGTTAATATCTGTGAAGTCTCTTGCACTTGCTACGTTCCAGGGGTTTCCGCTTAAGAATGGGTCAATGAGTGCCTTCAGTCCGTTTCCTTCAAGGTAAAAAGCTGAATGGCCAAGGTATTTGAGCTTCGCCATAATTCCCCCCTAAAGAGATGATTTAATCTCGTGAATTTTTGCTCTCAGCTTAAACCTTGCTCTATTATAAACAGGAGTTTTCTCTATCAGGGTAACAAGGTAGGTTTCATACGCAAGCTTATTTATGACTATTACGTGATTTGTTGTAAACATTACTATTTCATCGAGATTTTCCGCTTCATTTGATATATCTGAGATAATTTCAGACATTCTTAAAACTGGGTTTACAATGGAACTGGCAATCTCTTCAATATCGTATTTTGCTTCTGGTTTCTCATATTTTGAAATTACAAGTCCCTGTTCGTCAACAATGGCACTGGCTTTAATAAACTCACACTCTGATGTTAACTTTTTGAGCTTTTCAACCATCTTTACCCCTGCTATCTTAATCCCCTCTCAATAAGAATTTCTGCAATCTGAACTGCATTTAAAGCTGCACCTTTCCTTAAATTATCCCCAACAATCCAGAGATTCAACCCGTTTTTGATAGTTCTATCTTCCCTTATTCTCCCAACAAGTACGTCATCTTTACCGGCAACGTCTATCGGAGTTGGATATACTCCTTTTGTGAAGTCATCCATAACTTTGACGCCTGGGGCGGATCTTAATGCCTCTACTGCTTCCTCAATTTTCACTTCGTTTTCAAATTCAATGTTGACAGATTCAGAATGTCCTATAAACACAGGTACTCTTACGCAGGTTGGAGATACTTCAATATCCTTATCATGCATTATTTTCTTAGTTTCACCTATCATCTTGTGTTCCTCTTTTGTATACCCATCATCCAGGAAGATGTCTATTTGAGGGACACAGTTAAAGGCAATTTGCCTTGGTATTTTCTTTGGTTCTGGAACTTCCCTTCCATTTAAGACCGCTTCAGTTTGAGCTTTTAGCTCTTCAATAGCCGCTGCTCCAGCTCCTGAAACTGCTTGATAGGTTGAGACAACCACTCTCTTAATTCTTGAAAGGTCATAAAGGGGCTTCAGTACAACGACCATCTGTATTGTAGAGCAGTTTGGATTTGCGATTATTCCTTTGTTCCAGTCGACATCTTCAGGATTTACCTCTGGAACCACTAAAGGTACATCTTCATCCATTCTAAAAGCAGAGCTGTTATCTATCACAATAGCTCCTCTCTTGACAGCTTCCGGAGCAAACTGTTTACTTCTTTCCCCTCCTGCAGAGAAGAGCGCTATGTCAATGTTCTCAAAGGATTCTGGCTTTAGCTCTTCAACTGGGATTTCCTCCCCTTTAAAGGGAAGTTTTTTCCCGGCTGACCTTTTTGAGGCAAGAAGCTTGATTTCTGAAACAGGAAAGTTCCTCTGTTCTAAAACTTTTATCATCTCCTGTCCAACTGCACCTGTTGCACCAACAACAGCTACTCTGTAACCTTTCATTTAAGCACCCCTTATCTCTTCAGCTATTAAATCTCCCATTTCTTCGGTTGAAACAAGCGTTGTCCCTTCAGAGTAGATATCCTTCGTTCTATATCCTTTTGAGAGAACACTTCTAATAGCTTTATCTATAAGTTCTTCTCCCTGAGGCAGATCAAATGAGTAAGTAAACATCATGCCAACAGAGTTGATGGTAGCAATTGGATTGGCAACGTTCTTCCCTGCAATGTCTGGAGCTGAGCCATGGATAGGTTCATAAAGGCCGATTTTCCCTCCAATGCTTGCGGAAGGTAGCATGCCCAAGGAGCCAGTCAGCATTGCGCATGCATCAGACAGGATATCTCCAAAAATGTTAGTAGTTACGATAACATCAAACTGTTTTGGCCATCTGATTATCTGCATTGCTGCATTGTCAACGTACATGTGATTAAGCTCAACATCGTTGTAGTCTTCATGGTGAACTCTTTCAATAACTTCTCTCCACAAAACAGTTGCTTCAAGGACATTTGCCTTATCAACGCTCGTTACTTTCTTATTCCTTTTCCTTGCAACTTCAAAGGCAACTTTTGCAATTCTTTCAATCTCATGCTCGTAATATCTAAGGGTGTTTATCCCGACTCTCTCATCTCCATCAACGAAGATTCCTCTGGGAACTCCAAAGTAAATTCCGCTCGTTAGTTCCCTTACAACCATTATATCTACGCCTTTTACAACTTCCGGTTTTAAGGAGGATGCATCAATCAATTCATCATACAGCTTTGCAGGCCTCAGGTTTGCAAATGCATTGAGGAGCTTCCTCAGGCCAAGAAGGGCTCTTTCAGGTCTAAGGTTAAATTCAAGGTTATCCCACTTTGGACCTCCAACGGCGCCAAGGAGGACAGCATCAGAGCTTAGGACAATCTCTTTCGTTTGCTCAGGGAAAGGGGTACCAAACTCGTCAATTGCTGCTCCACCTATTGATGCATATTTGTAAGAGATTTCAATATCAAGTTTCTTTGATACAGCTTCAATTACCTTTATTGCCTGAGAGACTATTTCTGGACCTATCCCATCACCTGGCAAAACAGCTAAGTTAAATTTCTTCACTTTCCCTCCTTGATCCTATTCTTTGCATACTCCATCAATCCACCAGCCTCTATTATTTTTCCAATATCGGCAGGAATTGGGTTTGCTTTAAACTCCTTTCCTTTGGTCAGATCTTTTATTGTTCCTGTTTCAGGGTAGATTTCCAGAATGTCTCCTTCGTCAATTTCCTCTGTGTTTGGCAATTCAAAGATAGGCAAGCCGATGTTAATGGCATTTCTGTAGAAAATCCTTGCAAAGGATTTAGCAATTACTGCAGAAACACCAGCTGCTTTTATTGCTATTGGGGCATGTTCCCTTGATGAACCGCAACCGAAGTTTTTCCCGGCTACGATGATGTCACCCTCTTTGACTTTTTTTGGAAATTCCGGATCAGCATCTTCCATGCAGTGCTTTGCAAGTTCTTTTGGATCTGATGTGTTAAGGTATCTTGCGGGAATGATTTCATCTGTGTTGATATCATCGCCAAATTTGAAAACACGACCTTTCAAGGGCATGATTCCTCCTGTGGTGGATTTGAAGGTTTATTTTATCAGGAAATTCTTATTTTGTTATTTAGAATGGAGCGGGCGACGGGATTCGAACCCGCGACCCTCAGCTTGGAAGGCTGATGCTCTAGCCAGCTGAGCTACGCCCGCAGTGGTGGAGGGGGCAGGATTTGAACCTGCGTAGGCGGAGCCGGTGGATTTACAGTCCACTGCCTTTGACCACTCGGCCACCCCTCCGGTGGTGCCGGCTGAGGGAGTCGAACCCCCGACCTGGTGATTACAAGTCACCCGCTC
>CAZJFY010000028.1:0-9867 GCA_964545225.1 uncultured bacterium
TCACCTTCTGCAAGAAGAGTTTGGGATAACTTGTCTTACCTGATGAAGGGTTTTAAAGGTTGACATTAGGTTTATAAGTTATAGAATTAGAGAAGCTGAAGGCAGCATCGGAAACAAGTAAAGCCCAGAAGGCATGCCGTTTCTGCCTTCTGGGCTTTTAATTTTTAAAAACATTAGAGAGGTAAGGCGCATGGAGAAGCTCACAGGAACAGTTAAGTGGTTTGACTCAAAGAAAGGCTATGGCTTTATTACAGCCGATAATGGCCAGGACGTTTTCGTTCACTACACAGGAATAATTGGTAATGGTTACAGAACCCTTGAAGAGGGTGACAGAGTTTCCTTTGAGATCACTGAAAGTGACAAGGGTCTCAAAGCAGTAGAAGTAGAAAGAATATAAAAAAATAAATTACAGTTGCCACAGTTCCGTCTGAAACGGCGTCGGTTCTGTGGCAATTTTTATTAAGGGAGAAGTAATGAAGTTCACATTTGAAAGTTTAGATCCAAAAATCAGGAAATCCTTGGAAAGAATGGGATTTGAAGTCCCCACTCCTATACAGGAAGCAGCAATTCCTGTTGCTTTAGAAGGGAAAGACCTTGTTGGGCAGGCTCAGACAGGAACTGGTAAAACGGCGGCTTTTGGAATTCCCCTTGTTGCTGGAATTGAGTCAAGAGAGAGGGGAGTAAAAGCAATTGTTCTTGTTCCGACAAGAGAACTTGCAATTCAGGTTGCTCATGAGATTTCTCTAATTGGTCAGGATAAGAGAGTTTTTGCATATCCAATATACGGCGGAGTATCTATAGAAAAGCAGATAAGCATGCTTAAAAGGGGAAGGTGCCACATTGTTGTTGGTACACCTGGAAGAGTAAAAGACCTTATCAACAGAGGAGAGTTGAAGCTGGATAAGGTGAGATTTGTAGTTCTTGATGAAGCTGACCAGATGCTTGATATGGGCTTTATTGAGGATATTGAATACATCCTTTCAAAAACTCCTAAAAAGAGACAGACAATGCTCTTTTCAGCTACCATGCCGAAAGAGATTCTGAATCTTATAAACAAGTATCTAAAGCCTGAGTATGAAACTTTAAGGGTTGGGAAATCCCTAATTACTCCAAAAGTGAATCAGAAGGTTCTTTTCCTGAAAAGTGGTGAGAAGTTGGAAGCCCTTGTTAGGATTCTTTCTGAGAATAAGGATGTTCCAACAATAGTCTTTGTTAGAACCAAGAGAGATGCAGCTGAGATTGAGAAAAAACTCAGGGAAAGAGGGATAAAGGCAAGAGCAATTCACGGAGACCTTTCCCAGCGCCAGAGAGAGTTTGTTATGAATGGTTTCAGGAAAGGGTTTGTAAAAACGTTGGTTGCTACTGATGTGGCTGCAAGAGGTATAGATATAAAGGATGTTGGTCTTGTTGTTAACTATGAACTTCCTGAAAACCCAGAAATTTACGTTCATAGAATAGGAAGAACAGGAAGAGCTGGGAAAGAAGGAACAGCTATCAGTCTTGTTACTGAAAGCGAGAAAAGGAGAATGTATAGAATTAAGGGCCTTTCTTCAGTCAAAAGGGAAAAGTTTAAATCAATGACTCTTGATGATTTAAAGGAACAGATTCTTAAAGCGCGACTTCAAAATGTAAAGCCAGAGATACGTAAAGTGGCTCTGGAACTTGTTGAAAAGCGTTCTCCTGAAGAGGTTGTCGCTGTCTTGCTTTCAAGGATTGCCGGTTAGGGTTTAACCGCTATTGTTACATAGGCCAATCCATTCATCAGGGATTTGACTTCAATTAAGTTGAATCCCTTACTTTCCAATAGATTGTTAAATTCGCTGATAGTGTAAAATTCCTCAATGGATTTGAAAAGCGATTTAAATTCTTCAGAGTACTTAGGTACAATAAGTCTGTTGAAGTTTATGAAACTTTTGAACATTAACTCAGATAGCCTGTAAGTTATGGGTTTTGATTCTGGGCGGAAGAACTCAATGTTTCCCCATACCCCTTTTTCTTTTAAGGTTTTAAAAGCTTCTTCTACAGTTTTTTCAGGTTCAGGAGAGTGTCTCACGCAGAAAGATGTAAAAAGTATATCCAGGGAATTCTTTTTAATTGGGAAAAACCTATTATCAGCCCTTACAAAGTAAATTCCCTTTCCTTTCAGTTTTCTTTTCCCTATTTTGAGGAGCGTCATGCTTAAATCACAGTTAATTAACAGCTTAGGTTTTGAAAACTTAATAAGCTCTTTCCCAACATCCCCAACGCCTGAACAGAAATCTACAACGATTTTGTTATCCTTTGAAACTTTCAGGGATTCTTTAATCATTAACTTTCGCCATCTATTGACAAAGAATATGCTGCTAATTCTGTTTACAATTTTTTCATAGTAGATGGCAAACTCAGTCTCAAATAGATTTCTTTCCATGAAGAAATTATACTTAAATACCTGTTTGTAAAACAAATTTTGAAAGGTGGTAGAATTCGACTCAGGGTTTGGAGCAGGTATGGTTAGATGGGCTGAAATTTACCTTAATAGAATTAGAGATAACTACAGTTTGATTAAGTCGCTAATGGGTAAGAAGAGGATTATTGCCGTGGTTAAAGCAAATGCTTATGGCCATGGAAGTGTTGAAGTAGCAGAATTCCTTGAGAAAAATACAGATGTTGAACTGTTTGCTGTTGCAACTTTTGATGAGGGAAGGGAGCTCAGGGAGAGAGGAATAAAGAGGAAAATCATCGTTATGAGTACTCCTATTGAAATGGGAGTTAAGGAGGCTCTTGATTTTAAATTAACTCCTGTTGTATTTGACTTTGAGGGAATTAAACTTGCTAAGGAGTTAGGAATACCTTTCCAGGTAAAGGTTGATACTGGAATGGGAAGGCTTGGTTTCCTCCTCAGTGACCAGAACAGGCTTATAGAGGAGTTGAGGTTTTCAAAAGTAGAAGGTGTAATGAGCCATTTCCCTTCTGCTGACGAAGATGAGGAGTTTACAAGGTATCAATTTAAAAGCTTTATCTCCTTTGTAAAGAAGTTAAATAAGGCGTTGAAAAGGCAAATGTGCGTTCATATAGATAACAGTTCAGCGGTGAGGTTTAAGTTTAATTCACTTCTCACCCATTCAAGAATAGGAATTGCGCTGTATGGTAGCAAACCATCAAAGGACTTTCCCGTTAATCTAAAGCAGGTAATGGAGGTGAAATCGAAGGTTATTCAGGTTAAGGAACTCCCAAAGGGTTATGGAATCTCCTACGGAAGAACTTACGTAACAAAAAAAAGGGAAAAAGTAGCAGTTGTTGCATTTGGTTATGCAGATGGTTTAATGAGGTCTCTTTCAAATAAGGGATATTTACTCGTTAATGGAGAGAAGTGCAAAATAAGGGGCAGGGTATGTATGGATATGACAGTTGTTTCAGCAGATGGTGTTCCTGTGTCCAAGGGTGATGTTGCAGTTGTTTCAAACGAAGATCTTAGATTTGATGAGATAGCAGACCTTGCTGGAACTATTCCGTATGAGGTCATGTGTGGGATAAGTCCGAGGGTAAAGAGGATTTTTCTCAGTTGAAATTGTAAACAGGAAGGTTTATCATATCATTCAGATATTCAAATAAAAGGAGGCTTTATGGAAGCGAAGTTCGTTGATGTTCTAAGGACAATGACGGTTGACTTTATGGCAAAGGGTGGGCATAAAGTTCCTTCTGAAAAGTTCTTTCAAGAGTTTTCGAAGGACAATGCAGTTATAGTTGATTTAAGAAGCAAAGAGGAGAAAGAGATAATTTCAATTCCATTTGCTGTGGATATGCCAATCAGCGAACTTCCAGATAGGTATACAGAAATCCCAAAGGACAAATTAGTTGCCCTTTTCTGCCCATTTGGTGCAAGGGCAGCAATGGCGTTTTTCTTTTTGAAGGCTAACGGCTATGATAACGTGAGAATTTTTGATGAGAAGTTTGAGGGCTTGATAGAGCAGGCAAAACCAGGGAAGATTTTAAAGAGGAAACAGGGATAAATTTGGTAAAGACATACTATTACTATACGTTCAGATTTCCAAAGGAGTTTCTTGAAAGTTCTAATATCGATTCTATTCCTGGGTTTTTAGGAAGTGAAGTAGAGGAGTTTGAAGATTTCGTTGAGGTAAAAGCATATTTTTCCTCTCCAGTAAAATTAAATAATTTTTTGAAGGATTTCCTGCTTTCTGAAGGGTTTTTGAAAGAGAGCAATTGGGAAAGTGAATGGAAGAGGTACTTTAAACCTACGAAGATATCAGACAAGTTCTGGGTTGTTCCTTCGTGGATGAAAGGAAAAATATCAGTTCAGGGAATTCCTGTATACATTTATCCTGCAAGGACTTTTGGTACCGGAACCCATGAGACAACACAGCTTGCTGTTGAGCTGATGGAAAAAGTCTTAAGAAGAGGTAATTCTTTGCTTGACGTTGGAAGTGGTAGCGGAATCCTTTCCATAGTGGCAAAAAAGCTTGGTGCGGGTAAAGTTGTTGCCTGTGATATTCAGGATGAGGCTCTTGAAGAACTAAGGCATAATGAGGAGCTTAACTGTGTGTCAGGAATAGAGTTTGTCAGGGGAAGTGCAAGGGATATAAAAGGTAAATTTGACGTTGTTGTGGCAAATATTGAAAAGCATTTACTTGAGCCCATTTTTAAGGATGTTGTTAATTGTGGGGAAAAGTTCATTATCATTTCCGGGATTCTGCAGAGTCAGGAAGGGCAGTTTTTGGAAAGGGCAAAAATGCTGAATTTAAACTTGATAGAGAAAGCGTATAAAGGAGATTGGGTTTCATTTTTGTTTGAGGTTAGCCATGTTCGTTGACCTTCATTTACATTCCACAGCTTCTGACGGGACTCTTAAACCAGAAGATATCGTGGATCTTGCAGTAAAGGTCGGTGTGGGCATGATATCCCTTACTGACCATGACACGGTTTCAGGTGTTGAAAGAGCAGCAAGAAGAGCGGATTTGGTTGGTATAACTTTTGTGCCCGGGATTGAAGTAACTGCGGATACTACCTTCCTTGGAAGCGGAAGAAGGGAGTTTCACATTTTAGGATACTACGTGGATGTAAATTCAAGAGCTATCAAGGAGTTGACTTCCTTTTTCCAGGTGACAAGAAGGAAGAGAAATGAGGAACTTATTTCAAGGTTGGCGGATGAGGGTTTTGACATTGATTATAGCGAGCTTGAGATGAGATTTGGAACAAATTTTGGAAAGCCAAATATAGCAACAGTTTTAACGGAAAAGGGATTTTGCCAGAGCAGGAGTGAAGCTTTCGATTTAATGAGGAGGATGAAAGTTAAGAGAGAAAAGCTTGACTATAGAGAAATTTTAAGGTTGATTAAAGAAGGAGGGGGTATTTCTGTAATAGCTCATCCTGTAACTTTGGGATTAAACCTGTTTGAACTTTTCTCTTTTCTTAAGGTTGCCAAAGAGGAAGGATTATCTGGTGTTGAAGTTTACCATCCAAGTCACATGCTATCGGATGTTTTCAATTTTAAAAGAGTTGCTGAAAGTTTAAAGCTTGTTTATACAGGTGGTTCAGATTTTCACGGTGAAAACAAGCCTAACATAAAACTTGGTATGTTAAGGTTAAAGGAAAAAGACATTAACTTTCCTGTTCACAGTGTTTCCCTTTGAGACTTTCAAGAAACGATACCACTTCTTCAAGGGTGTTTGCTGTGGAGTAGAGTTTTCTATCTGGTGTGAATGTTGCTTTCGTTTCCTTAACCAGCTTGACTATTTTCTCTGGAGGAACGTTTGGAGATTCTCCAAAAGTTAAAATCAGCTTTCCAGATTCTGTTAAGGTTACTTCCTCTATGCCAAGTTCTCTGGCAATTTTCTTTATCTTCATAGTATTAAACATGTTGATTAAGGGGTCTGGAATTACTCCATGAATTTCTTCAATTTTCTTCAAAATCTGATCTGATGTTTCATTTGAGATTTCTGAGTAGATACGGAGCCTTTCCTTTGTATCGGATATGTAATCTTCCGGGATAAAGGCCTCAAAAGGTAAGTTTACTCTAATATCTCTCTCTTCATTTTCACTTACAACCTCTTCAAACATTTTTATGTAAAGGTCAAAACCTATTGAGTTTATGTATCCACTTTGCTGAGGTCCCAATAAGTTTCCAGCTCCCCTAATTTCAAGGTCTTTTAATGCAAGCTGAAATCCTCCACCTAAGGGTGAAAGGTTTTTCATAGCCTCTAACCTTTTTGCGGCTTCTGGCGTTATCCTTGCTTTTGGTGAGGTAAATAGGTAACAATATCCTCTTTCAACACCTCTTCCAACCCTTCCTTTAAGCTGGTAAAGTTGTGAAAGGCCAAAATTTTCAGCTCCAATTACTATAAGCGTGTTTGCAGATGGTATATCCAGTCCAGATTCAACAATTGAAGTTGCTATGAGGACATTCGTTGAGCCGTTTACAAATTTGTGCATGACATCTTCGATTCTTTCTGCTTTCATCTTTCCATGGACTATGTTGATGTTTGCTTCTGGGAAGTGCTTTTGAACCGTTTCCTTAAGGTTTTCAAGTTCGGATATGTCGTTCTGGACGATGAACACCTGTCCGTTTCTTGAGAGTTCCCTTTCTATCGCAAGCTTTAAATTTTTATCTGAGTATCTCATAACTGCAACTTTCGTTCCTTTTCTTCCCTGAGGGGGAGTTTCTATTAGACTTATGCTTCTAAATCCTGAAAGAGATGAGTAAAGAGTTCTTGGAATTGGAGTAGCTGACATATAAAGGACGTCAAGGTTTTTCTTCATTGCTGTAATTTTTTCCTTTGTCTTTACACCGAACCTGTGTTCTTCATCAATAATAAGAAGTCCAAGGTCTTTGAATTTAACATCATCGCTTGTGATTCTATGCGTTCCAATAATGATGTCTACATCGCCAGATTTAAGCTCTTCAAGTATCCGTCTCTGCTGTTTTTTGTTGACAAACCTTGATAGCATCTCAATTTTTACGGGAAATTCCTTAAATCTTTTCTTAAATGTTCTATAGTGCTGTTCTGCAAGAATGGTCGTTGGGGCTAAAAGGGCAACCTGTTTCCCTGCAGATACTGCTTTCATGGCTGCTCGCATTGCTATTTCTGTTTTTCCAAAGCCCACATCACCACATATCAATCTGTCCATTGGTTTATCAGATTCCATGTCTTTATAAACATCTCTTATTGCTTTAAGCTGGTCAGGAGTCTCTTTGTGGGGAAATGCTTTTTCAAATCTCTCAATTAGCTCCCTATCCCCAATTATCGATTTCCCTTTTAAGCTTTTCCTTTCTTTGTAAAGCTGTGCCAATTCCCTTGCAAAGTTGATGAGAGATGCTTTTACTTTCCTTTCAAGGTTTCTCCAGGATGTTCCTCCAAGCCTGTCAAGTTTTGGTTTTTTCCCTTTAAATCCAGAATACCTGTATATTCTGTCTATCTGAATAAATGGAGCAAAGAGCTTTTCACCGTTTGCGTATTCAATTTCTATAAAATCAAACTTCTTTCCAGCAAGCTCCCTGTTTGTTATGCCGATAAATTTCCCGATTCCATAGTCTCTATGGACTATAAGTTCGCCCTGGTTGATTGAAAGGATATCTTTCCCTTTTGTCACCAGTCTAACTTCAGATTCGGTTAGGAAGGCCAGTTTCTTTTCCTTAAACCAAAAGCTTCCTGAGGATTTCCCCTTTTCGATGGATATATCTATTCCCAGATTCTCGGATAGTTTCGTAATTTCATGTTTAAGGTAATCTGAAGTAATTACTACCTTAATTTCATTGTTTTCATTTTGTTTTATAAGCTCCCTGTAGTTTTCGTCATCAATTGGGGGAAGTGGCTCAATTTCAAAATTTATGTCGGAACTTGCAGTTGAGTCCGTAATTCCGATTTTATATTCAAAGTCTTTGAAGCTAAAGAACTTCTCAGGGTCTGAAGAGGGAATTCTTTCCTTTATTAGCATCTGGAAGTCTATGTTGAGGTTCCTTTTAAACTCTTCCAGTAATGCATTACATTGAAAAGGTTCAATGGCAACGGTTATTGGGTCTTTTATGTAGTCAAGAATTGATGTTAGCTCATAAACCTCTGGAAGGAGCTTCTCTGCCCCACTTATATCACCTAAAATCAGGTGATTCTCTATAAGTTCTGGAAATTTCTTTTCAATCTTTGAAAGTCGTTTTCTGTCTGGAATCATTTCAAGTGCAGGTAAAATTGCAAATTCCTCTACCTTTTCCCTGTTTAGTTCAATGAGTTCGACGGTATTTCCAAAGAGTTCAACAATAAGGCGTTTGCTATCCGGGAACACAATCTCCAAACGGTCTCCAGCAAGTGAGAATTCGCCTTCATCAGGTTCTGCTTCAACCCTTCGGTATCCAAAATCTGTTAGTTTTTTTGGAAGCTCTGAATACTTTATTTCATGATTTACTTTTATTTCGATTGAGTTGCTTATAATCTCATCTGGAGAAAGAACCTTTTGAGCTAAAGATATTGGGGTTGTAATAAGGACATCAAAGTTACTGGAAAGCACTTTATAAAGAGTCTTAACTCTTTCATACTGAATGAGTGATGAGGGTGAGGATGGTTCAAAAGGACTCGAGTCCCAGTGAGGTAGAAAGTGGGACTTTAATCCGAAACGCATTAAATCTTCGTTAATCTTCTCCCCGAATTCGTTAGAAGGAACTATTAAAAGGATGGTCTTTTTAAGTTCTTCTCTAATTTTCTTGAGTAGAAAGCTTTTTGAAGCACCAGGAAGTCCTGAGCAGATTACACGGTCCTTTTCCTTTAGTTTTAATCTTAAAAGTTTAATGTTCCTTTCAAACATAAATGGTTCAGATTTTTACTGTTCAAGGATTTGGGCTTCCCTTGTAACAAGCCTGTTGAAGAAGGTATCCCAGAAGTAATTTGAGTTCTGCCTAACTTTTAATGGGACATTTTCGTTGTAGAATTTCTCAGAATCTTCAATCTCTGTACCTAAAACGTTGAAGAGGTTATCCTCTTTAATGGCTCTGTCTACTTTATCCTGGTTATAGAGGAAGAAATCAGCAACTATTGTTCTGGCAAGCCTTTCCGCTTTTTCATAGGATTCTCTCATGTCACCTCCATGAATTTAGCTGTAGTACAATTTATATCAATTTGTCGGAAACGGGGAGGTGTTTTGGTTGAGGAAAACCTAACAAGTAGAATTTTTTCCATTATGAAAAAGTTAAAGGATGAAAGCCTTCCTGTGAAAGTGATGAGTTTTTTCAATGAGCTTCCTGTGAAAGTGAAAATGAGAGTTATAGATATAGATGATGAAAGAAGGGTTATCGGTTGGGAAGGAAACAGTAAGCTTAACTATGCAATTGATGAAACGAAGAGAATCTACTTTCAGGTATTTGATCCAAAATATGGGGAAATGAGGGTTTTAAATGCAGATGTTATCTATTACAGTAATGATTATATCGAAACAACCTTTCCAAGGTTTGCCATTGAACCCAAGTTGAATAGAAAGTTTTTAAGGGTAACGACGTCAGATAAGTTTCCTGTTAAAATGAGAATAAAAGGGGATTTTAATAGGGTCTACGATGTTATAGATATAAGTGAAGGAGGGTTTGCTTTCATATCAAGTCCTGGTTCTTTTAAGTTGCGGGATATGTTGGAAATAAAATTAATGTTGCTCGATTCGAGAATTTCAGCTTCCTGTCAGGTGGTGAGTGTATCTCCATATGGGAAAAGTCTGGAGAGGTTTGGTGTGGAGTTTCTTGCTATTGATGATAAAGGTAGAAAGTTAATTAATAAATATGTTCTGAAAAGGCAGAAAGAGATAATTTCCAAGATTAAGCTTTTAAATGAAGAGAATTTATGATAATCTAACTTTAAACAGAGGCTGGGAGGAAGGTTATGAAGGTAGGGGAAGTTCTGA
>CAZJFY010000029.1:0-9607 GCA_964545225.1 uncultured bacterium
GAAATGAACTGTTCAATTGGCATGTCGGTTACCATTTCTTTGCTGTAGTACTGAGGCCCTTTTGGGAGGTAGGAAATTAAAATATCCAAAAGTCTATCGAGGTTAGTTCCCTTAGTTGCACATACTGGCACTATATCGTTCACAAAAGGAAACTTTTTGCTAATTTCTTCAATGAGAGGTAAAAGTTCCTCTTTGCGTGTTTTGTCTATCTTATTTATTACAACAATGGTTTTAGTATCTTTTCTTTTTTCCTCTTCAATTTTCTTTAGTATCTGTTGATCACTATCAGTGAGTCCAGCTTTTGCATCAATCATGAAGAGGATCACATCTGCATCTGGTATTACGCTATAAGCAATTTCATTCATATACCTGTTTAGTTCAAATTTTTCTCTGTGAATTCCAGGTGTATCAAGGAATACAATTTGAGCATTTTCCAGATGTTTAATTCCTGTGATTCTGTGCCTTGTTGTTTGAGGTTTACTTGTTACTATTGCTACTTTTGTGCCAAGTAAACTATTAAGAAGGGTTGATTTTCCAACGTTAGGTCTTCCAATTATTGCGACATATCCAGATTTAAAATCTTCTCCCAAAGCTAACCTCCTTTTAATGTTTGTATATCTAAATTTATCTGTTTTTTTAACTCTTCAATAGAGCTGAACTTCCTTTCTGGTCTTATAAACTTTAGGAACTCAACTCTGATTGTTCCGCACAGGACGCATTCAATTTCTTTTTCAGGTACGTGAATTTCTAAAACCTTTCTGTTTCCAGATTTAAAAGTTGGTCTTACTCCGTAGTTTGCAATAGCTATTTCCTCAAAAGATGATGTTTTAATCTTTACCTTGTAAACACCATCTCTTATTAATAGTGGTTTGGTACATTTTATGTTTATGGTTGGAAATCCAATTTTCCTTCCAATCCCTCTTCCCTTTTCAGCAGTTCCTGTACAGAAGTAACTGAATCCAAGCAGGCTGTTTGCCTCTTCGATTTTACCCTTTTTGAGGAGTTCCCTTATTGTTGAAGTTCCAATTTTCTTGTCTCCAATTTTTACGGGTTTAATTGGAATTACTTTAATTCCTAAAGTTTCTCCTATTCTTTTCGCGATTTCTATATTGCCAGCTCTTTCCTTCCCAAATTTCCAATCTTCTCCGGCAATGACACTTGTACAGCCAAGTCTTTTCAGTAGCGAAAAGAACTCATCCGGATTCAGATTTTTAACGCTTTCAAAGTTAATCGTAACCAATTTTGCTCCAAACTCTCTTGCCAGTTCTTCCCTTTCCTCTTTTGTAAATAGAGGTTGGTAATTTTTAGTCTTTATCGGAAGCCATATAGATATGAGTTTTACATTTTCTCCATATTCTTTGGCTTTTCTAATGAGGTACTGATGTCCTCTGTGGAAGCTCTCAAATTTACCTACTATGCATGTACTCATAGGCTATTTCTTCCCCCGAGCTTGTTCCTATCCTATCAGCTCCTATCTCTATGAACATTCTTGCTTGTGAAAGAGTTCTTATTCCTCCAGCTGCTTTTATATTTATCCTTCTTTTTGAACAGTTCTTTAAGAGTTCAACATCCTCTCTTGTTGCACCGTACTTACCAAATCCGGTTGACGTCTTAACAAAGTCCCATCCATTTTCTATAGCTATCTGACATGCTTGACGTTTCTCCTCATCTGTTAAGTAACAACATTCCAAAATGAGTTTTATTACATTTCCAGAAGTCTCCTTTCTTATTTTGAACAGTTCCTCATCAACTTTTTTAAAGTTTCCCTCCTTAACAGCACTAATGTCAAGAACAATGTCAAACTCTCCGGCTCCGTTTTTCAAGCAATTCTCTATCTCGTAAAGCTTTCCATCAGTATTAACGTCAGATAATGGAAATCCTATAACAGCGCATATTTTACTTGAAGGGAGAATTGATGATGCAACGTAGACATGTTTAGGAAGAACGCAAAGGGATGCAAATCCATATTTCATTGTTGCCTTGGCAGATTCGATTACATCAATCTCCGTTACCGTTGGTTTAAGTCTTGAGTGATCAATTTTCGCAAGTATGTTCTCCATTTTTCCTCTCCTCATGATTATATTAAAATCTCCACAATATTATAGTTCAGGAAGGGATATGAGATTAAACAGGTTTTTGTCCTACGCGGGTTTTGGTGCGAGAAGGAAGGTTGAAGAGCTTATAAGACAGGGAAGAGTAACCGTTAATGGTGAATTGGTAACTACTCCAGCCATTAATGTCAATCCTGAAAAGGATATCGTGAGAGTTGATGGAGAGAAAGTGAGGCTCCCCAGGAAGTTTGTGTACATAATATTTAACAAGCCGCAGGGAGTTCTCACGGCTATGGAAAGGGAAGAGGGAGACAGGAGAATTACTGTTGGAGATTACTTCAAGAATTATCCTTTGAGAGTTTTCCCTGTTGGAAGGTTGGATTACAATACAGAAGGTCTGCTTTTGATGACCAATGATGGGGAACTTGCCGAGAAGTTAATACATCCAAGGTATAAAGTTCCGAGAGTTTACGTTGCAAAAGTTAAGGGGGTTATTACACCTTCTGAAATTGAAAGAATGAAAAAAGGAGCAAGACTTGAAGATGGATACTTTAAACCCATATCCCTCAAAATTCTGAAAAGGAGCAAAACAGGTAGGAATACTTACATTCAAATAGTGATTGATGTTGGTAGAAACAGGATAGTAAGACGGTTTTTTGACAGATTTAAACATCCTGTTCTAAAGCTCAAGAGAATTTCTATTGGTCCAATTCGGCTTGGAGATCTTCCAAGGGGAAGTTATAGAGAGCTTACATTAGAGGAAATTAAAAAACTTAAGGAAGCACTTGGTTTAGAGGAGAAAGGAAGATGATATTGATTGCAGGCCCGTGTGTAATAGAGAATAGAGAAATGGTTTTTGAAATTGCAGATTTCATTAAAAAGCTATCTTTGGCTTACCCTAATCATACATGGGTTTTTAAAGCCTCCTTTGACAAGGCCAATAGAAGTTCCATCGAATCCTACAGGGGTCCAGGGATAGAAAAGGGACTTTCTATTCTTTCTGATGTAAAGGAAAAATTTGGACTTTTAATAACTACAGATATTCATGAATCCTGGCAAGCAGAACCCGTTGGTGAAGTTGTTGATGTTGTTCAGATTCCTGCTTTTTTGTGTCGCCAGACTGACCTTTTAATTGCAGCAGCAAGAACGGGCAAAACTGTTAACGTTAAGAAGGGACAGTTTATGGCTCCCTGGGATATGGAGAACGTGGTAGATAAACTGGTTAAAAGCGAAGCCAAGGAGGTTTGGCTTACAGAAAGGGGCACTGCTTTTGGATACAACAACCTTATTGTAGACTTTCGTTCACTTGTAATTATGAAGGGATTGAATGCGAAAGTAGTTTTTGATGCTACACACTCTGTTCAAAAACCTGGAGGTTCTGGAAAGACAAGCGGAGGAGAAAGGCAATTTGTTCCTTATCTCTCGAGGGCTGCTGTTTCGGTAGGAGTTGATGGTCTATTCTTTGAGATTCATCCAGATCCCAAAAGTGCCCTTTCCGACGGTCCAAATATGTTGAGTCTTAAGGAGTTTGAGGGATTGGTGGGAAAGCTTTTGAGACTTGATAGTTTCGTGAGGGAGCAATTTGAAGGAAAATGATATCCATAGAGTAATATCTATTTTAAGGGAAGAAATTAAAAACTGGGATGTTCCAGTAGTTACGTTGATATCAAGAAATGGAAGGGATCCTTTTAAAGTCTTAATTGCTACTGTTTTAAGCTTAAGAACAAAGGATAAAGTTACAGCTGAGGCATCCTCAAGGCTATTTGAAATTGCTGATGATCCCTACAAGATGGCAGCACTTCCAGAGGAAGTAATAGAAAAGGCGATTTATCCTGTCGGTTTCTACAGGAGAAAAGCCAAGAACATAAAACAGATCTGTGCTATCTTGGTTAATTCATACGATGGTATGGTCCCCGATACTTTAGATGAGCTTTTGAAGTTACCCGGAGTTGGAAGGAAAACGGCAAACCTCGTTATTACGCTAGGCTATGGGAAGTTAGGAATCTGTGTTGATACTCATGTTCACAGAATATCAAATAGACTTGGTTATGTAAAAACGAAGTCACCTGAGGAGACCGAATTTGCATTAAGGGAAAAACTACCAAAGGAGTATTGGATTGAGTATAACGACCTTTTGGTAGCCCTTGGACAAAAGATATGTCATCCAACATCCCCGTTGTGTAGCAAGTGTCCCATTGATATTTTCTGCAACAAAGTTGGAGTCAGGAGGAGGCGATGAGAATCTCTCCACTTCTTACAGACCTTTATGAACTTACCATGATGTGCTCTTACATTGATAATGGAAAGACAGAAATAGCTTCTTTTGAGCTTTTTACAAGGAGCCTTCCTAAGAACAGAAATTACCTTGTTTATGCTGGGCTTGAAGATGTTGTTAACTATGTAATGAATTTGAGGTTTGAAAGTGATGAAATTGATTACTTATACTCACTCAAAATCTTTCCGGATTGGTTTTTGGATTTCCTGAAAAGCTTTGAGTTCAAAGGGAATCTTTACAGCATGGATGAGGGAACAATTTTCTTTCAGGATGAGCCTGTTTTGAGGGTTGAGGCTCCTATATACATGTCACAACTTCTTGAGACCGCTGTTATGAATCAGGTTCACATTAGCTCCCTAATAGCAACGAAAGCAGCAAGGGTTTATTCCGTTTCAAGAGGTAAGGTCCTTTCTGACTTTTCACTTCGAAGGACGCACGGCATTGATGCGGGCTTGAAAGTTGCAAGAAGCTGTTTTATTGCAGGATATTCGTCAACTTCAAACGTTCTTGCTGGAAAGATCTACGGAATTCCTGTTGTTGGAACAGTAGCTCACTCATACATAATGAGTTTTGAGGAGGAAGAAGACGCATTTAGAGCATATGCAAGGACATTTCCGGACAAAACCGTTCTCCTGGTTGATACTTACGATACTGTTACCGGTATAGAGAGGGCTATAAAGGTTGCAAAGGAACTTGAGGCAAAAGGATACAGGTTAAGAGGGATAAGGCTTGACAGCGGAAACGTCATTGAACTGTCAAAAATAGCCAGGAAATTGCTTGATGAAAGCGGTCTTGAGTATGTCAAAATAGTTGTGAGTGGCGGACTTGATGAGTTTAAGATTGATGAGATTGTCAGTAGTGGTGCGCCAGTAGATATTTTCGGAGTTGGTACGAAGGTTGGAACTTCTGCTGATTCCCCATTTATAGATTTCATATATAAACTGGTTGAGGTTGATGGGAAACCTGTTATGAAAACGAGTACAGGGAAAAAGATGTATCCAGGCAGAAAACAGGTATTTCGCCTTGAAGGGAGGGATATTGTTGGTTGTCATGATGAGGATATTGATGGGAGGAAGCTTTTAAAGCCTGTAATTTTGAAGGGTAATCAAGTTTCATCTCTTCCACCTTTAGAGGAGATAAGGGAAAAATTCCTTGATGAGTTTAAACGTTTATCAGATGAAGTGAAAAACATATACACGGAAGTGAATTACAGAGTAGATATTTCTGAAAAACTGAAAAACCTTTACAAAGTGGTAATGAGGGAGATTGAAGAGCATGAAAGACGTTAAAGTTATAACGATAGACGGTCCTGCTGGAGCGGGTAAAAGCTCTATAGCAAAAGCTATTTCCAGAGATATGGGCTTTATTCACGTTGATTCGGGAGCGCTTTACAGGGCAATAGGTGTTATCTGTAAGGAGAAAGGAGTAGATCTTAAAAGTGAGGAAGAGGTTGTAAAAGTGGCAAGTTCTTTAAATGTTGAATTTAAAGGAGAAAGGATATTTATAGATGGCATTGATTTTTCAACGAAGGTAAGGACTCCTGAAGCAGGAACTTTAGCTTCAACAGTTGCAAGGTTTAAGGGTGTAAGGGATGTTGTTGTAAGGTTGATAAGGGAGTTTGCATCTGGAAAGAAAATAGTAATTGACGGCAGGGATGCCGGAAGCTTCATATTTCCAGATGCAGGTGTAAAGATATACCTTACAGCTTCGCCTGAGGAAAGAGCTAAAAGGAGGTACAAGGAACTCACAGAGAAAGGATTTAGGATTTCTTATGAGGAAATTCTTAAGGACGTACTTGAAAGAGACAGATCCGACAGGGAAAGGGAGTTTGCACCTTTAGTTATTCCTGAGGGTGCGGTTGTGATAGACACAACCGGTAAATCATTTGAGGAAGTTCTTTCTGAAGTTAAAAAGGTCATAGATTGCTAAATTCATTGCAAATTTCCTCTTTGAGGATATAGTATTAGCAGTATCTATTTTTATGAGGTAAGGTGATGGCAAAGAAACTTCTTATAGTTGAATCGCCAGCTAAAGCAAAGACGATTCAGAAATATTTGGGTAAAGATTATGTAGTTAAAGCTTCAATGGGACATGTTAGAGACCTTCCTGATAAAGAGTTCGGTGTTGATATCGATAAAGGTTTCAAACCTAAATATGTAACTATAAAAGGTAAAGAAAAAATTCTCAGGGAATTGAAAGAAGCTGCAAAGAAAGTTGATGAAGTGCTTCTTGCAACGGACCCTGATAGAGAAGGGGAAGCAATAAGCTGGCATATAGCCAATGTGCTGAAGAGGATTAAAAGGGATAGGATTTACAGGGTTAGATTTCATGAAATAACGAAGAAAGCAATTCTTGAAGCCGTAAGCAATCCCGATAGGATTGATGAAAGTAAAGTTGATGCTCAACAGGCGAGAAGAATTCTGGACAGGATTGTTGGTTACACAATTTCTCCTCTGCTTTCAAGGAGGTTCAAAAAGGCTTTAAGTGCTGGTAGAGTTCAATCAGTTGCCTTGCGTTTAATATGCGACAGAGAAGAGGAAATAAGAGCTTTTGTTCCGAGGGAATACTGGACTGTTGATGCTATTTTCAAGAAGGATTCTTCAACCTTTCCAGCTAAGCTTTTTTCAGTTGACGGGAAAAAGCTCTCAAAATTTGATATTGAGACTGGTGAAAAGGCCAGGGCACTCTCAGATAGAGCAAAATCAGGAATTTTTAAAGTAGAAAAGGTTGAAACAAAGGAGAGGAGAAGAAAGCCATATCCTCCATTTATTACGAGTACGCTTCAACAGGAAGCTTCGAAAAGGTTTGGATTTCCTGCAAAGTTTACAATGCAAATTGCTCAGCAGCTTTATGAGGGTATAGATATAGAAAATGAGCGTGTCGGTTTAATAACGTACATGAGAACTGATTCAACAAGGGTTTCAGAACAAGCCGTTGATGAAGCAAGAAATTTTATTTCCAAGAACTACGGTAAAGATTACCTTTCTACCGGAAAGCTCTCCGAAAAAAAGGCAAAACTCTCTCAGGACGCCCATGAAGCTATAAGACCCACTTCCGTTTTTAGGACACCAGCCTCTGTCAAACCTTACTTAACCTCAGAACAGTTTAAGCTTTACGATCTAATTTGGAGAAGATTTGTTGCTTCACAAATGAAGTCTGCAACATTTGCTACAGTATCTGTTGATATATCTTCGAATGGTCTGGTTTTTAGAGCTACAGGAAGCACGGTAAAGCACGAAGGGTTTTTGAAAGTTTACCCAATTGATGTGGAGGAAAAATTGCTTCCTCCCTTGATAAAGGGAGAGGATGTGAAGTTAGAGGAAGTGAAACCTGTACAACACTTTACAGAACCTCCTCCAAGGTATACAGAGGGTACACTTGTTAAAGTTCTTGAAGAGGAAGGTGTAGGACGCCCTTCAACATATGCAACGATAATTTCCAACATAATTCAGAGGGGATATATTGAAAAGGAAAAGCAGAAGTTAAAGCCAACGGAACTTGGAGAATTTATCAACAATATTCTTAAAAAGCTTTTCCCAAAGATAGTTGATTTAAAGTTTACAGCGAATATTGAAGAAGAGCTTGACAGAATAGAAGAGGGAAGAAAGGACTGGAAAGAACTTCTGAAGGAGTTTTACTTTGGAGAATTTAAGAGTTTACTTGAAAATGCTGAAAAGGAGTTATCAAATCTGAAAGGAGAAAAGGTAGGGAGAAGTTGTCCAGAATGTGGAGCTCCCCTTGTGAAGATACATGGTAAATACGGAATATTCATAGCCTGCTCAAACTATCCTGAGTGTAAATATAAAGAGTCAAACAAGCCAGAGGATGTAGAAACTGGACAGACCTGCCCGGAGTGCGGGGGGAAGCTTTTAATTAAAAAGGGCAGATACGGCGATTTTATAGCCTGTTCCAACTATCCTAAATGCAGGTACACGGAGAACATAACTTATGGCAAGTGCCCTGAATGTGGAGAAGGTAGTATTGTTAAAAGAAAAGGAAAGAGAGGATTTTTCTTCGGGTGTTCAAACTATCCAAACTGTAAGTTTATTTCAAAGAAGCTTCCAGAGGAAAAATGAAGGTAGCAATCATTTCAGATACTCATGATAGATTGGACTATATAGGAAAAGTTGTTGAGGAGATAAATAAAGAAGACGTTTCGCTTACTATCCATTGTGGAGATTTTATATCCCCTTTTTCCTTAAAAGAGCTAAAGAAATTAAATTCAGATTTCATAGGAGTTTTTGGAAATAATGACGGGGAAATCTTAGGCCTGTTGAAAGCCAGCAATTTTTCAATATTTAAACCTCCTTACGAATTTGTTTTTGGTGGAATGAACTTTGTTGTCATGCACGAACCTTTATTTGTTGAAAGCCTTGCAAGTTCAGGGAAATTTGATTTCATTCTTTACGGGCATACTCATGAAGTGGAAGTAAAAAAAGTGGGGTCTTCAACGATAATCAATCCTGGTGAAGTTTGTGGTTACATCACAGGGAATCCTACATTTGCTATACTTTATCCCCAATTTAGAGAGGTTGAAATAAGGAAAGTAAAAAGTGGAAACCAGCAAAGTTATTGAAAAGTTCCTTGATCTAAAGTGTGATGGTGAAAGAAAAGCTATTTCTTGCTGTATATTTTGTTCTTCTCAATCCATCTTTGGTATAAAGAGCTTAATTAGCAGTTCAGTAATAGTTTCAAATGCTGCCTGTCAGGTGGTTCCAAATCTTGCATCGATATACTTTCTTATACAGAAGTTTTCTCTTTCCTCTCTTGCTGTAATTAGTTCTACGCGTTTTGATATTGATCTGCTTGTGAAAATGGCCTTTCCTTCTGCTGATCTGGAATTTAGATCTTTAAGAAAGATGTATGAGGAAAGCTTTGAAGTGATATCTACCATGTATGAAGAGTCTTCGCCTTTGTACAGAATAGCGTTTAACGAAAGAAACATTGACCTTCAGATTGACAGCATTCTTTCCATTCCAGAATTCAAAGACCTTGTGTCATCCGGAAAGCTTTCAGTTTTTGGCCTTGTTCTTGATGAGGATAAGGTCTATGGAGATGAATCAGAGTTTTACCTGATTAACTACGCAGGTGTGAAAGATCCAGCTGATATAAGAGCGCTTAAAGAACTCGAAGATATTTCAGAAAGTGTTAAGAAAAGGAAAGTTAAGAGGATGTACATTCAGGTATAGGAGTTAAAAGTGGCATTTGAATTTTTCAAGAAAAAGGATGTCAAGAAAAAGATTAAAACTGATGAAAAGGAGCAGAAAATCCGCCTGAACAG
>CAZJFY010000030.1:0-9586 GCA_964545225.1 uncultured bacterium
GTGGTATATGAAATGTCTCAGTCTGAAAGGTCTTTTAAAGGCAAGTAGAATTGCTTTTGTTGAAATAATTGTAACGTTTCCAAGGACTTCGAGGATGTGAATTGTCCAATAACCAAGTAGCTCAAAGAATTTAATCAACATCAGCCTCAAAATTAGGATATTGTGATTTGTAAATTATATTAAATTCCTTCCGAATATAAACTTTAGCTAATATAATAGGCACTGCAAATTTTAATTCTGGAGAGTAAAAGATGTCTGAAGAGAGGAGTACAGAAAAACAGATAATGGAAATAAGGAAAGAGAAGATAGAAAAGTTGAAAGAATTGGGCTTGCAACCTTATGCTTATAAGTTTGACGTTAATGTAAGCTCAAAGGATTTATTTGATAAGTTTAAAGAAGTTAATGAAAACTTCCCGGAAACGGAATTTTCCCTTGCGGGAAGGATAATGTCTTTGAGAGTAATGGGAAAAGCTGCTTTTTTTCATATTCAGGATGAGTTTGGCAAAATTCAGTGCTACATTAAAAGGGATATTGTTGGGGACGATTTCTACAATAAGGTTTTTAAAAAGTTAGTAGATATAGGTGATATTGTTGGAGTAAAGGGGACTGTTTTTAAGACCAGAACAGGGGAACTTACTATAAATGTTACAGAAATGAAACTCCTTACAAAGTCTATAAGGCCCTTGCCTGAAAAGTGGCATGGGTTGAAGGATATAGAGAAAAGATATAGACATAGGTATCTTGACCTTATTGTAAATCCAGAGGTTAGGAAGATTTTCAAAGTTAGATCACAAATAATAAAGGCCATGAGAGATTTTCTTGATAAAAAGGGTTTTATGGAAGTTGAAACACCAGTACTTCAGACGATTGCTTCTGGAGCTGCAGCTAAACCTTTTGTTACCTACTACAACGCTCTTGATTCAAATGTTTACTTAAGGATTGCCCCTGAACTTTACCTTAAAAGGCTGATTGTTGGTGGTTTCGAGAAAGTTTATGAGATGGGAAGAAACTTTAGAAATGAGGGTATGGATAGTCAACATAATCCTGAATTTACGATGGTTGAGTTTTACATGGCTTATGCTGATTATGAAGATATGATGCGTTTAACTGAAGAGCTTTTTGAATATCTTCTTGACAGGATTTTTGGAAAGGGGGTAAGGAAAATAAAGTATCAAGGTAAGGAACTGTCCTTTGAAAGACCGTGGAGAAGGATAACTTTTCTTGGGGAGCTTTCCAGAAAGACAGGTCTTTCTGAGGATGAACTTCTCCATGATGAGGAAAAGGTTCTAAGAGTTGCTAAAGATTGTGAGATTGAGAGAGCGGAGCATCTGTCCCACTTTAAAAGGGTTCAGGAACTTTTCGAAAAACTTGTTGAGCCTGAGTTAGTGCAACCAACTTTTGTCGTTGATTATCCAAAGGCCATCTCTCCCCTTGCGAAGGAGAAAAGGGGGAATCCAGACCTTGTTGAGAGGTTCGAGGTTTTGGTTGTTGGTAAGGAGATTGCAAATGCTTATTCTGAATTAAATGACCCAGTTGAACAAACAGTCAGGTTTAAACAGCAACTTGAGGAGAAGGCTAAAGGGGATGAAGAAGCCATGGACTTTGATGCTGATTTTGTTTCTGCATTGGAGTATGGTATGCCTCCAACTGCGGGAGAGGGGATAGGTATAGATAGGCTTGTCATGCTCTTTACAGATTCAGATTCAATTAGAGAGGTGCTTCTCTTTCCACACATGAGACCGGTTAAGGAAGAGCTGTGTGTTGAAGATATATGTGAGGTAATTGAAGATAGTGAAGAGAAGAAATAGGGCAAAGCTAATATGGTGGTTATCTTCTCGAGGAATTAAACCAAGAAGGGGGGAAGGTTTCTTCTCCTTTGTTTTCTTCATAGCTGTTCTTGGTGTTGTAGTTGGTGTGGCTGCACTTATAATCGTTAACTCTGTGATGACAGGCTTCCAAAGTGCCATTAAGGAGAGATTGCTCTCAAGTAATGCTGACATCATTGTTATGAAAACTTCGGGAAACTTTTACGAATACGATTATGCAGAACGAAAAGTTTCAGAGTTGAATCACGTCAAAGGAGTTTCTCCTTTCATATATCTTTCTGTGATGGCTTCTTCTGATTCAGCTTCCTTTGGAGCGAGTTTAAGAGGGTGTGATCCTGAGAAGGAAGGGAAGGTAACAGACATACCAAAGCACATTGTTATGGGGGATTGGGAGCTTCTAAAAAGTGCAGATAACGGGGTTATCATCGGGAAAGCGCTTGCCGAGGAACTTGGAGTTTCTATTGGCGACACAGTTACGGTTATCAGTCCTCTTGGGAGGAAAACTCCTTTTGGCTTTATGCCCTTGAGTTTTAGGTTTAGGATTGTTGGTATTTTTGAGGTTGGGATGTATCAGTTTGATTCCGGGCTAATTCTTGCGAGGATGGATACTGTTAGAAAGGCTTTTGGAATTGGGGATTTCGTCACAGGATTAATGGTAAAACTTGATGATCCCGAAAATGCAAAGCTTGTTGAGAGTGAGATTGAAAGGACACTTGGAGAAAAATTTGTAGCAAGGGACTGGATTGAAATGAACAAGAATCTCTTTTCTGCATTAAAGCTTGAAAAGCTTGCGATGTTTTTGATTCTTACGTTAATAGTTGTTGTTGCATCGTTTAATATTTCAAGCCTTCTTATGATGAACGTGAACTATAAAAGCAAAGAGATTGCTATTTTAAAGACCCTTGGAGGAGAAAGCAGTTTAATACTAAAGGTATTTATGTTTCAGGGTTTTATAATTGGGCTTTTTGGTACTGTTGTGGGGGAGGTCATTGGCATATTGGTTTCTCTTTTAGGGGAGAAATACAAGTTGATATCATTACCAA
The DNA here is from genome assembly GCA_964545225.1 of uncultured bacterium. GTDB lineage: Bacteria > Aquificota > Aquificia > Desulfurobacteriales > Desulfurobacteriaceae > CAZJFY01. The sequence continues at coordinate 2,870 of CAZJFY010000030.1, forward strand.
CGGATATTTACTATATTGATCATCTCCCCTTTCAGCTTCACGTTTTAGATTGTATATTTGCAGCTGTTGCAGCGGTGATAATCAGCATTGTAGCAACTATCTATCCGGCCAGGAAAGCTGCCATTACAGATCCAGTTAAGATATTGAGAATGGGCGAGACTTAAAGTTTAGAGGTTTGAATGAAAAGGGTTTTTAGAAAAGCATTGGCGTCAGATGTTGAATCTATTCAATTCTTGATAAATGAGTATGCAAAAAGAGGACTACTGCTTCCAAGGTCTTTAAACAGCGTTTTTGAGCATCTGAGAGATTTTTGGGTTTGTGAGGAGGATAAAAAAATAGTTGGTGTTTGCGCTCTTTCAATTGCCTGGGATAACCTTGCAGAGATTCGTTCTCTTGCAGTAAAGGAGAGTAAAATTGGCCAGGGAATTGGAAGTGAACTTGTAAAAAGATGCATTGAGGAAGCAAAGGAACTTGGTATAAGAAAGGTTTTTACCCTTACCTACCAGGTTAATTTCTTTAAAAAGCTTGGATTTAGAATAATTGAAAAGGAACAGTTGCCGCAGAAGATTTGGAAGGACTGCATTAATTGTGTTAAGTTTCCAAATTGTGATGAAACAGCGATGGAAATAGAAATTTAGGGAGGTTTCAAATGAAAAAAGTATTTCTTTTAGTTTTTATGGTTCTTTGTCCATCACTTCTCTTTGCTTCAGATAATGTAACAATTAAAACTCAAATTTCGGTTTCAAGGCAGGTTCTTCCAGATACCTATTTGCTTCCTGTTTCTGTATCTGTAAAGCTGAAAAAGGAGTCTCAAGTTTTGAACCTTCTTGGTAAGGTTGATAAAGAAGTAAGAAAGCTTGGTATAGATTACAGTGGAGGGAGCTATTCTGTTTACAAAGTAACAAGGTGGGATCCTGAAAAGAAGAAGTCTGTTTTTGAAGGTTTTAGAGGAAATTTAAGCTATCAGTTTCGTTTAAAGGAGCCATCAGTTCAGGATAAAATTTTTTCTCTTCTTACAAAGTTGAAAAAGAGGCATCCTGCCATTGAGATATCTGTAAGCAACCCATCCTGGATAGTTTCTAAAAAGAGAGCAATTCTTGTAAAGGATTCCCTTTACATTAGGCTTCTGAAAAGGGCAACAGTTCTTTCCAAAAGATTTGGAAGAGCTATTGGTAAAAGATGTAGCTTAAAAGAGGTAAACTTCACTCCGCGTTTCTACTCCCCTATCAGGTATAAATCCGCTTTAAGGTCTGAATCTGTTTCAGCACCTATTCCAAAAAAGGGTGAGCAGGAAATATCATTGGATGCAAATGTTGTTTATCTATGTAGGTAATTTGGAGGAAGTATGAGCGTTGAAGAGCAGTTGGAGATTATTAGGAGAGGAACTGTTGAAATCATAAGTGAGGAAGAACTTTTAGATAAATTGAGGAGAAAGGGGGAGCTAAAAGTTAAGGCAGGATTTGACCCAACAGCTCCGGACCTCCATCTTGGTCATACTGTATTGTTATGGAAATTAAGAGACTTTCAGGAGCTTGGGCATACAGTCTATTTCCTTATAGGTGATTTTACAGCGATGATTGGAGATCCAACTGGCAAGTCTGAAACGAGGAAGCCTCTATCAAGAGAGCAGGTTCTTGAGAATGCAAAAACCTATGCAGAACAGGTTTTCAAGATACTTGACCCTGAAAAAACAGTTGTTGTTTTTAACAGTGAATGGCTTGGTGGCATGGATGCTGCAGACTTGATAAAGCTTTCTTCAAAGTACACTGTTGCAAGGATGCTGGAAAGAGATGACTTTTCAAAGAGATTTAAGGAAAACAAGCCTATCCATATTCATGAGTTTATATATCCTCTACTTCAAGGTTACGATTCGGTTGTTCTTGAATCTGATGTAGAACTTGGGGGTACAGATCAGAAATTCAACCTTCTTGTTGGAAGACATCTTCAAAAGGAGTATGGGAAGGAACAGCAGGTATGCATAATGATGCCAATTCTTGAGGGTCTTGATGGTGTTCAAAAAATGAGCAAGTCTCTTGGAAACTATGTAGGGATTCTTGAACCTCCGGAGGAGCAGTTTGGGAAGATAATGAGAATTTCTGATGAACTGATGTGGAAGTACTATAAGCTTGTTACTCGTATTCCTCAAAGTGAGATAGACCGCATGAAAGAAGATGTAAGTTCTGGTAAGCTCCATCCTATGGAGGCGAAAAAGAAACTTGCGGAGTTGATAGTTTCAACGTTTCACGGTAAAGACGCAGCGGTGAAAGCAAGACAGCACTTTGAAAAGGTTTTTTCAAGAAGGGAGATACCGGATAAAATTGAAGAACCTCTTGTAAAGGTGTCTGAAAATCCTGCTTGGTTGCCATTGGTTTTGAAGGAAACGGGACTTGTTAAGAGTACATCAGAGGGGAAGAGGCTTATAAGTTCCGGAGGCGTGAAAATAGATGGAGAGAAGGTGTTAGATGAGAACTTAAAAATCAATCTTAAGGAGAGGGAGATTGTTATTCAGGTTGGAAAGAGAAAATTTGTTAGGATAAAGCCTGAAAATGTTATTGTGGGGAAGTGATGGGAGTGTGGGATTGGAAGGATTCTGATGTTAAGAGAGCTTCCATTAGCATTTTGGACGAAAACCTTTGTATTTCAAAGGACGATTTCCTGCTCATTTTGACCGATACCTATAAAGAGAGAATAGGAGAGATCCTTTTCCACGTGGCTAACGAAAAAGGAACAAGGACAAAACATGTAACCTACCAACCAACGGGGGAATCTGGAAGAGAACCTCCAATGCCTGTGTGGAAGGCAGCTTTTGGAGAAGATTTTCTTTCAGAGTTAATTTCAAAAGACATCTTTAATAGAATTGAAAGAAAAGAGATAACGGAAAGTGATGAGGAGGAAATAAAAGAGCTGCTCCTTGAAACAACAATTCCTTCTAATCTTCCAACAGTAATTATTGCTATTAATCAGTATTCCATAAGCCATACTCTATTTAGGAAATTGTGTACAGACTTCCTTACAATGAGATTTGCAAGCATGCCTCTTTTTGAGGACTGGATGTTTTATACATCAATGCAAGCAAACTGGAAAAAAGTTGCTGAAAGGTCAAATAAGGTTGCTAAGCTTTTGACGGATGCTGACAGTGCTTTTATTACCTGTCCTCTTGGTACAGAAATTGAGATAGGACTTGTTGAAAGGGTAGGACTTGCAGATACTGGGAGATTTTGCAATCCTGGAGATTTTGGTAACCTCCCTGCTGGGGAGGCATTTATTGCACCTTTAGAGGGTACAGCTAATGGGAAGTTTGTAACTCTTTGGGCTCCTTCCAGAAAACTTGAAAAGCCTACAACTTTTACAGTTAAGAACGGAAAAGTTGTTGAGGTAACAGGAGATGGAAAGCTAAAGCTTTGGCTTGATAACGTTTTTCACAGGGAAGAGAACGCTTCTAACATTGCTGAACTTGGTATTGGAACGAACGGGAAAGCTGAAAGGTTTGATAACATCCTTGAAGCCGAAAAGATTTTAGGAACCTGCCACATAGCAATAGGAGATAACAGTTCCTTTGGAGGAAGCACAAGAGCTAACATCCATGTTGATTTTGTAATTCAGGAGCCAACGCTTATTTTAAGGAGTGGAGAAAAGGAGATAGTTGTTATTGATAAAGGAAGGTTATTGATTTAGGAGGCGATTTTGTTTAAAAAGTTAAAAGACAGGTTAAGTTCTATTCCAAAAAGGTATATTGTGATTACATCAGTTGCTGTAAAACTTGCTGAAGTTGCAATTGCTGCCTTAATAATTAAAAAGTTTTTCGGTTCTGAGTAGATGAGAGGATTTATAGATAAAGCGAAGATTTACGTTAAGGGTGGGGATGGAGGAAATGGTTGCGTTGCCTTTAGAAGGGAGAAATTTGTTCCAAAAGGAGGACCTTCAGGTGGTGATGGAGGAAAGGGTGGTGATGTAGTTTTAGTTGCTGATAGAAACGTTCATACTTTGCTTGATTTTAAGTACAGGAGACATTACAGGGCGGAGAACGGGAAACATGGGGAGGGGAACAAAAGAACAGGACGAAGTGGAAAAGATTTGATAATAAAAGTTCCTGTTGGCACTGTAGTTAAGGATGCTGAAACAGGGAAGGTAATAGGGGAGCTGACGGAACATGGTCAGAGGCTTGTTGTTGCGAGAGGTGGCAGAGGAGGAAGAGGGAATGCTGCCTTTGCAACTCCCACGAGACAGGCACCAGATTTTGCTGAACCTGGGCAACCGGGGGAAGAGAGGTGGATAGAGCTTGAGCTCAAACTGCTGGCTGATGTTGGTTTAATAGGATTTCCGAATGCAGGGAAATCAACTTTCATTTCAAGAGTAACTGCTGCGAAACCGGAAATTGCCGATTACCCCTTTACTACTTTAAGGCCAATTTTAGGTGTTGCAAAGGTGGGTGACTTTTCCTTTGTGATAGCGGATATTCCCGGTTTAATTGAAGGTGCTCATAAGGGTAGGGGGCTTGGGCACGAATTTTTGAGGCATGTTGAAAGGACAAAGGTACTCCTTCACCTTATAGATTTGTCGGACAATACGAGAGATCCTAAGGAGGCTTTTGAGGTTATTAATAAAGAGTTAAAGCTTTACTCTCCTGAGCTTTTAGAAAAGCCGCAAATCGTTGTTGGGACGAAGATAGATGCTCTTCAGAATAGGGATGTTATTGAAAAGTTAAAGAACTACTTTGAAAGTAAAGGTTATCCATTCTTTGCCGTTTCCGCAGTTACCGGGGAGGGGATTGACGAGCTTATGAAGTACGTAGCAGGAATTTTGAGAGAGTCTTGAAATGTTAAGGAATATAAAGAGAATTGTTGTTAAAGTTGGTTCTCAACTGTTATCTGGAGATGAAGGGATAGACAGAGAGTTCCTTACTTCCATTTCCAAGCAGATTTCCGAGCTTGTCAAATCAGGGAAAGAGGTTGTCGTAGTGAGTTCAGGAGCTGTTCTTGCAGGAATAAAAGCTCTTGGTTTCAAAAGGAAGCCCTTTTCTCTTCAAGAGAAGCAGGCTCTTTCAGCTGTTGGTCAACCATATCTGATGTCTGAATACAGAGAAGCTTTTAAACCTTTTGGGATAAACGTTGCACAGGTTTTGATAACTGCAGATGATTTAAGGTCAAGGGAAAGGTTTACAAATGCTCAGAATACCTTAAATACGTTAATGAAGCTTAACGTTATTCCCATAGTTAATGAGAACGATACAGTTTCGGTTGAGGAGATTAAGATTGGGGATAATGATAACCTTTCGGCCCATGTAGCAGTAGTCTTCAGGGCTGATATCCTCATTATGCTCACAACGGCTTCCGGACTTTATGACAAAGATCCCAACAGGTTCAAGGATGCAAAGCTTATTCCGGTTGTTGAGAATATTAAAGAGCTTGAGAGTATCTGTGACTTTAAAGGGAAAACCTGTTACGGAACGGGAGGGATGTGGACAAAGGTTGAAGCAGCCTTTAAAGCTGTAAGAAAAGGTATTCCTGTTGTAATTGCAGGAGGGAGAGAGGAAAGGGTTATTTTAAGGATACTTGAAGGAGATAGGATTGGGACGTTTTTCTTCCCACAAGGAAAGTTAAGAGCAAAGGCTTACAGGATGATATACCTCATGGAGCCTAAAGGAAGTTTGGTAATAGATAAAGGAGCTGTTGAAGCATTAGTTAAAGGAGGGAAAAGCCTTCTTCCCTCTGGAGTAAAGGTGGTAAAGGGATACTTCAAGAAGGGGGATCTTGTTAATATCCTTGACGAAAATGGAAATTTAATCGGGAAGGGGATATCAAGCTGTTCTTTTGAGGATGTAAAGACTTTTAAGAAGCCATGTGTGCACAGGGATAACCTTGTTTTGCTGGTTGAATGATGAGAGTTTTATTAGTTGAGGATGACCTCCTTTTAGGGGAAACGATAAAGGATTTTCTCCAAAACAACGGGATTTTCGTTAATTGGATTCAGGACGATAGGGATTTAACTTATGAGGACCCTGGCAATTACGATGTTGTAATTCTTGATTTAATGTTAAGGTTTTTCAAAGGGGAGGACTTAATTCTTGATATTAGAAAGAGGTCATCGGTTCCTATTTTGATATTAACCGCAAAACGGGAGCTGAAGGATAAAGAAGTGTGCTTTGAAAGGGGAGCAGATGATTATCTCACGAAACCCTTTGAACCAAAAGAGCTTCTTTTGAGGTTAAAAGCACTTTCAAGAAGGAGGTCGGATTCTGAACTTTTGAAATTTGGCAGAATCGTTGTTGACCTTGATTCTGAAACGGTTTTTGTGGATGGAAAAGAGCTGAAACTTTCTGCAACTGCCTGGAAGCTTCTATCATTTCTTATAAAGCATAGGGGTGAAATAGTTCCAAAGGAAAGAATAATGGGTTATGTTTGGGGGGATAAGCCCGTTGGTGATGAGGTCTTAAGAACTTACATTAAGGAGCTAAGAAAGGTTTTGCCAGAAAATGTGATTGAGACCTTCAAAGGGAGAGGATACAGGTTTAATGATAAAGTTTGAAACTAAAATAATAGTTGCAGTTTCTCTATTCCTTGCTATTGGGTTGTCAATATTAAACGGCATTAACATGACGTTTTTCAAGTTGCTTATTAAGGAAAAGCTTGATACCGAAATTAAGCTTTATTCAAGAGTTTGCATGGTGAACGCTAACTGCAAGCTTCCCTCGTATTTTTACATTTCGCCCGTTCCCCC
>CAZJFY010000031.1:0-9560 GCA_964545225.1 uncultured bacterium
AAGTAAGAATTATAGATAAGAAAGCTGCGGATATAAAATGGAAAATAAAAGTTATTGAATTAAAACCTGAAGATGACGTTAACTCCTTTTTAAAGAGACTGAAGGGGGAATAGTACCCCCTACTCAATTATCTCTAAAACAGACCTCTTTCCAAGCTTTGTTGCTGCAGCAGTTAAGAGAGTCCTCAAAGCTTTAGCAGTTCTTCCCTGCTTTCCAATAACTTTTCCAAGATCCTTTGGATCAACCCTGAGCTCTATAACTATAGTTCTTTCCCCTTCAGTTTCAGTTACATCAACTGCATCAGGGTTATCCACGAGCCTCTTTGTTACACACTCAACCATCTCCTTGAGAGCTGACATATCGACCTCCTTTACTGAGCTGCCAGTTTGAGAATTGCTGAAACCCTTTCTGTAGGCTGTGCACCCTTCTTTAACCACTCATTAACTTTTTCAACATCAATTTGAATCTCTTTTGACTTTGGATTATAAGTCCCAAGTATGTCTATTGCTCTTCCATCCCTTTTAGCTCTTTCATCCGTTACGACAACCTTGTAGATTGGAAGCTTCTTTCTGCCTATCCTTTTAAGCCTAATCTTTACCAATTTTTCCTCCTGACCACAATTTTGTAGATGGTAATTTTATACAAAAGAAGCTTTAATTCAAGTTACATGAAAGGAAAAGGAAATCCTGCTCCCTTTTTCCCCATCTTCTTACTCATCTTCTTCATCTTCTTCATCATCATTTTTGCCTGAACAAACTGCTTTATCAAGGCATCAACGTCCTTAACGCTTGTTCCGCTTCCTCTCGCAATTCTCCTTTTTCTGCTTGCATTTATTATCGCATGGTTTAACCTTTCCTGGGGTGTCATAGAGTTAATAATGGCCTCAATCCTTTTTAACTTCTTATCATCAATAACTTTATCAAGTTGCTTTAAAACTTTTTGACTTGAAAGACCGGGAATCATCTTTATCATCTGCTTTAAAGGTCCCATCTTCTGAATCATTTTAAGCTGATTCCTGAAATCCTCTAACGTAAAATCCCCTTCCATCAGTTTCCTGTGCATTCTTTCAGCTTCCTTCTCACTGATAACCTCCTGAGCTTTCTCCACAAGTGAGACAACATCTCCCATCCCCAATATCCTTGAAGCAACTCTATCCGGGTAAAATGGCTCTAAATCGTTTATCTTTTCACCAACCCCTGCAAACTTTATGGGTTTACCCGTTACGCCCTTTACGGAAAGTGCAACACCTCCTCTTGCATCACTGTCAAGCTTTGTCAGGACTACCCCTGTCATTCCAACTTCTTCATCAAAAGCCTTTGCAATGTTAACCGCCTCTTGACCTGTCATGGCATCAGCAACAAAGAGAACCTCATCTGGATTTAAACTTTCCTTTATGCTCCTTGCCTCTTTCATCATCTCGCTGTCAATATGAAGTCTTCCAGCTGTATCAACTATTAAGACATCAAAATTCTCCCTTTTTGCCTTTTCAAAAGCGTTCCTTGATATCTCTAAAGGATCCTTACCCTCCTCGAGGAAAACCGGAACTTCAATCTGATTACCTAACTTCTCCAACTGAAGCATAGCTGCAGGCCTGTAAACATCAACGGAAGTAAGCAGAACCCTTTTGCCACTTTTCTTTAAGTAGGAAGCAATTTTTGCAGCAGTTGTTGTCTTTCCAGAACCTTGAAGGCCGATAAGGAGAATTACCGATGGTTTGGATTTAAGGTTGAGCTTCTGAGCTTCTCCTCCAAGAACATCAACAAGTTCATCATAAACGATTTTAACGAGCTGCTGGGAAGCTTTTACACCCTTTATGACCTCAGCACCTAAAGCCTTTTCCCTTATATCCTTTACAATTTTTGAAACAACTTTGTAACTAACGTCTGCTTCAAGTAAAGCAAGCTTTATTTCCCTTAAACCCGATTCCAAAGTGGATTCATCAATTCTTCCTTTCCTTGCAACCTTCTCAATTGTGGACTGGATCTTTCCAGCGAGAGAATCAAACATCAACACCTCCAAATTCCAATTCTGAACCAGCTACAACCTCTATAAATTTATCCTTCCAGACCTCTTTAAAAAGCCCTATGGCTTCCTCACCTGTACAGTGACACGGAGCAACGTTTTCAACAAACTCTTTTAGAGATTCTGCAATCTGAATGACTTCACTCCGGCTCTTCTTATAAAGGTGAAATCCTCCAATAACAAGAAAAAGCTTTTCTCCTGCTAACTCATAGGCAAACCTTACTATGTTTACAATACCTGGATGGGAACATCCAACCACAAGAACGCTTCCCTCCTGCGTTTTTAAAACAAGGGATTGCTCATGAGATGGCTTTTCAAGGCCAGTGTTCATCACTCCAGTTGAAACCGCACACTCTGATATGTAAGTTGGCTCTGAAATTGGAACGCAGATGGAAGATTCCGGTAATTCTTCCTCAAACTCCTCGCAATCACTTTCCGGAACAAAAACCTCAATATCACTTTTTACCGAAACGATGTATTTTAGACCACCTGTATGATCCCAGTGATTGTGGGATATAAAAACAGCATCAACATCGTTTGGGGAAATGCCAAAAAGTTCCATGTTCCTGCTAAGAACAGTAGCATCTGCTCCGGTATCAAAGAGAATATTCCCGCAATCAGCCTCTATAAACGCTGAAAAGCCCCAATCTGCAACAAATCCATCCTTTGACCGATTATCATATAAAACTCTTATACTCTCAACCACAATACCTCCACTTCAAAGGAAGAACTTTCACAATATCCCCCTCTTTAACACCCTCAAGCTCCTCGGGAATAACGGCAAACCCATCACATAAAGCAGCTGTCAGGTAGTTTGACGTCTGTTGAGAACCTGAACTGTAAACTCTAAACTGTCCATCTTTAAACTCAAAATTAACCCTCACAAAGTCAACTCTTCCTTTTCTCGATCTTAAACTTTCCATTGCGATAGCATCTACATACCTATTTTCAAATTCCCTTAACCCGGACATTTTCCTTAAAGCAGGCAGAAGGAATTCAAAAACATTCACCAGCATGGCAGAAGGGTATCCTGGAAGCCCAAAGAAAAGGCTTTCCCCGTATAAGCCAAAAATCAATGGTCTGCCGGGTCTTATATTGGTAGATCTTATTTTGATATCAACACCAATTTTCTCAACAACATCCTTTACAAAATCGTACTTTCCTTTGGAAATACCCCCGGTTGTGATAACAACGTCAAAAAACTGCAAAGCTTCCCCTATTCTTTTCTCCATTAAATCTGGATCATCCTTCAACCTTCCAAGATAATGAACATCTATCCCACAGGCAGAGAGAACGCCTTTAATTATGTAAAGGTTGGAGTTCCTTACATATCCTGGTTTAAATTGCTCATACGGTTCAAGGACTTCATCACCGGTAATAAACACTCCAACCTTAGGCTTGGAGAAAACTTCAACTCTATAAACTCCAACGTAAGCCAAAAGCCCAACCAACCTTTCATCAAGCCTGACACCTCTTTCAATGACGCGAATCCCTTTTGATATCTCAGAGCTTTTAAAGTTAACCAGATTTCCCCTTTCAACAAAAGAGTCAATTAAGACGTAACCATCCTTAACCTCAACATCCTCAACCCTTACTGCTGAATCAGCACCTTCAGGCAAAACTCCACCAGTCATAACAAATACTGCTTCCCCTTTCCTTACCCTTAACTTCTCGGAACCTGCCGGCGTCTCACCAACAATTTTAAGTTTCACAGGAACCTGAGTTACAGATTCGTGACTGAATGCAAAGCCATCAATTGCTGATTTGTTCTCATCAGGGATATCAACTGGAGAGAATACATCCTTTGCAAGAATTCTCCCATAAGCGCTATCAAGAGTTACAACTTCGGAAGGTTTCAATCTGCAGTTCTCAAGTATCACCTTTTTTGCATCATCCCTTTCCAGTTTCATAATTCCCCCTAAGGTTTCCCAAACGGGCATATTGGAAACACGCAAACCGGACATCCATGACAAAGCCCTCCGTGAGATTTGAGCGCTACCTCCTCCCTGCTTATAACGTCGCCAATAAGCAATCTTGGAAGCCAGATATCAAAGGATGTTGCTTTGTAAAAGAGGGCAGCGGCAGGAACTGCAACTACTGGCTTTCCTTTCAACCATCCCATGCTCAACATGTTTCCGGGCTGAATTGGATTTCCCCTTATAAAATTTTCAACACCTGCTTCCCTAACTGCCCTGTAGGTCACATCATCAGGGTCAACAGAAGTTCCCCCCGTGAGAACAACAACATCATACTTCTCAGAAAACTCAATGATCTTTTCCTTTATGCTTTCCTTATCATCTGGCAGTATAACCTTTTCCTTGACTTCACACTTGAAGAATTCAAGCTTTGGCTTTAATCTATCAAAGAATTTATCTTCAATTCTTCCATAATAAACTTCATTACCGGTTATTATTATCCCCGCACTCTTGTTCTGAAAGGGAACAACTCTTACTATCCCGCCTTCAGCTATTTTTACAGCCTCCTCAATCTCCCTTTTAAGAGCAACAAGGGAAATAATCCTTACAGCAGCGATTTTTTCATCTGGTCTGACATACATGTTTGTGTGTACAGTTGGACAGGAAGGTTCACCAACCATGTTAAACCGAAGAAGTTTCTCAGTATCTATCTTTACAACTCCGAATACCCTTGAATAAATATTAATTTTCCCTTCAGAAGGCTCCTCATCTCTATAAGTGTTCTCCCCCATAATGGCATCAGCAAGAACTATTGCAGCATCATCCTCATGGATCTCATCATCAGAAAGCTCCAGAACATAGATGTAATCCTTCCCGAGCTTTTTGAGCCTTTCAACATCTTCCCTACGTATAATGTGACCTTTCTTGAAAGCTCTCCCTTTAAAGTTCCTTTCAATATTAACCTCAGTAATATCATGAAGGAGAACTTTTCCAACAGCATCTTCAACCTTCACTTTTCTTTTCATCAAGCCTCCATAACAATTGGGATAGAATCTGCAGAAAGGTAAATCTCAGTACTTCTCCCCCTCTCAATAATGAAGTTAGGAGAAAGGGATAAAGGAATTAAAAGCTCAATATCTGTTCCAAGAACGTTAGCAATAATCTTCTTGAATTCCCTTTCCCTCTCAATTCCCTTTATAAAAGCCGTAACCCTTGTGGATTCAACCGAAGGGGAAAGTGCAATGGAAAAAGGAAGAATTGAAAGGAAAACGCTGTCCCCTGGGAAAACACCTTTTCTACTTCTACACTTTATTAATCCGTACTTTGTTTCAACAACAGTGAAATTCTGCTCCACCTTTTTCACTACTCCTTTTATAAAGCTCCTATGACCAAGAAGTTTTGCAACTTCCATATTAGCAGGGTTCATGAAAATCTCAAAAGGTTCGCCAATTTGAACAACCTTTCCTCTATTCATAACGACAAGGTTATCTGCCAGCTCAAAAACCTCATCTATATCATGAGTAACAAGAACTACAGGTATATTAAAGTTTTCCTTTATCCTTCTCAATTCATTGTAAAGCTGAAGTTTTAAAGTCTTGTGAAGGGCAGAAAAAGGTTCATCAAGCAAAAGAATTCTTGGCTTAGATGCAAGCGCCCTTGCAAGCGCTACTCTCTGCTTTTGCCCTCCGGAAATCTGAGAGGGATAGTTATCCTTTATCAACTCTATCTCAAATACTTTCAATAGCTCATTAACGTAATCATCGCTTTCACTTCCAAATCTCACATTATCAATAACTTTCATGTGTGGGAAAAGTGCATAATCTTGAAAGAGAAAACCTACTTTTCTCATCTGTGGTGGCAAATTTATCCTTTTCTCAGAATCGAAGAACACTGTCCCATTAATCTCAATCCTTCCCCAATCCGGTTCAATAAGACCGGCAATGGCCTGTAACGTCAAGCTTTTACCCGACCCGGAAGGAGCAAAGAGAGCAGTAATCAGAGAATCTGAGTGAAAATTAACATCCAGAGAAAAACCTCTCAGATTCTTTCTTATTGATATATCTAACACTTCTCAATCCTCACTTCAATATCTGCAGGTTTTCCAAAATAGGCACATGTAAGAACAATCAAGTCAATTCCTGTAGAGGCATATGCTCCAATATTTTCCTCATTAATTCCGCCGGCAGCAGTTACTTTTGAACCTGGAACATTACTATCTCTAAAAGAAACGACCCTTTTAACATCCTCAACAGAAAACTTATCAAGCTGAACAATGTCAATTCCTTCTCTTAAAGCTTTAAGTGCATCGTCAACAGTTTTAACCTCAAGAATTATCTTCTTCTCAGGGATTCTCCTCTTTATTTCGGGAAAACGATTCAGGAACTCCTCAATCCCTCCCATTAAGTTGAGATGTTGTTGAAAAATCAAAACAGTTTCCGAAAGTCCCAACCTGTGAGGCATAGCGCCCCCCGAAAGAATTCCCTTCAAATTCAACCTCTTAGTTAAAGGAAACACTTTTCTTGTCGTAACTACTTCAACATTTGGGTTGGCTTTTTTAGCAAGGGATACCAATCTCCTTGTCCTTGTAGCCACTCCAGAAGCATATTCAAGGATGTTCTGACAAACCTTCCAGCTTTTGTGAATAGACTCAGCTCTGCCTACGGCTTTTAACAAAACTTCCCCTGAACCAACTAACTTCCCAGATGGCACAAAACCAATAACCTTCGCTTCCAACCTCTCAAGAACCCTCTTACACTCCTCCGTCCCACAAACAACCATTTCGTGGCGAGAACTAAAAGAAATCTCACACTCTACATCACCGATTCCAAGAACATACGTTGTCAAATCAAAGTATGGAACATCCTCTTCAATTATTCTGTCAACCTCAGATTCTGTCACGAAAACCATGTCTATCCCCCGAAAGTTTATTTATTGCGTATATAATCCCCAAAGAGATAATAGCTGTTATTACTGTCAGAATGTTTGCCCTCTGAAAATCTCCCCCAGAAACTGCGCTGTAAATTTCAAGAGGAATCGTGTTTGTCTTAAAAGGAATGTTCCCGGCAAGCATTAAAGTCGCTCCAAACTCTCCAAGTGCCCTTGCAAATGAGAGAACAAGTGCTGCAATAACTCCTTTTCTTGAAAGGGGAAGAACAACTCTAAAGAAAGTCTGAAGCCCCGTCTTTCCAAGAGTGTAAGAAACCTTTATAAGGTTTACATCCACAGACTCAATAGCAGCCCTTGAACTCTTCACAAATATCGGAAAAGCGGCAACAGAAGCAGCAACAACAGCTCCATACCAGGTAAAGACCACACCTGTGTGAAAAAGCTTGTAAACAACAGCACCTATAACACCCTTCTTTCCAAGAACGAGAAGAAGGAGATAACCTGTAACAGTTGGAGGGAAAACAAGTGGAAGAGTAATTAAAGCATCAATTAGATTCTTAAACGGAAAATCCTTAGTTGCGAGAAGATAGGAAATGGGAAGACCAAATACAAAAACGATCAGAGAAGAGAATGTTGCAACTTTTAAAGAAAGCTTTATAGAAAAAAGAGCTTGAGGATCAAGCATCTATTCTCCCTCGTACATTTTAAAAAAACCAAACTTCCTATAAAGCTTTTCATCCTGAAAAAGCAGAAACCTTTTAAAGTCCAAAGCAGGATTCCCTTTTCTCGAAGAACAGATAACACCAACGTAAAACCTTATTGGCCTGTGAGAACTTTCCGGGAATACCCTCAAAAGCTTTAATTTATCCTTAAACTTTAAGTAATCGGAATAGTAAATAATTCCTGCATCTGCATTCCCCGTTATAACCCAGATGGTTATCTGCCTTACTGTTGGAGCAAACACCAATCTTTCCTTAATCCTTTCATAGAGACCGAGGTTCTTTAAAGTTTCCAGAGCATACTTACCGACAGGGGCAAGTTTATTCCCAATCGCAACTCTTTCTGCCCTATCCAGAGAAACCAAACTTGAACCTTTAGGAGCTACAAGAACCAATTTTGTTCTGGCAAAGGGAGAAACGCTCTTACTACATATAGCTCCCCTTTTAGCTAAATAATCCATCCAGAACTTTGAAGCGGAGATGTAAACATCAGATGGAGCTCCAAACTCTATCTGCTTCGCAAGTTTGCCTGAAGATGAGAAGTTAAAATTCACTTTATTTCCAGTTTCTTTTTCAAACACGTTTCCAATCTCAACAACCAATTCTTTAACTCCCATTGCAGATGAAACTGTAAGTTCAGCCGTGAAGCCCTTAGAAAGCATTGAAAACAGAAAGGTTATAAATGCAATTAAAACCAAACGCACACTTCCTCCTAAAAGAGGAGCTGCAACTCTGTTACGAATAAGTTATTGGAAATTTCATCTACATTTCTCTCATTAACCCAGACGTAAGCAGATCTAATTGCAGCTTGCCAACCATTTAATAGGTAATAGAAACCAACACTCCGATAATCAACATCATTTTCGTCATCAACATCCGCATTTGCATCAAGCCATGAATATCTTCCAACGATGTGTAGTCCTTCAATAAAGGGAACTGCATAATTCCCCTGAACATAATAACCTTTAGCAATTCCAAGATCTACCGTTTCTCCACTACTGCTTTTAGCATCTAAAGGATTATCAAAAAGAAAGCCTCCCTCAACAGCTAAACCAAAAGATTTTATGTCAACTCTCGTTTCAACATCAAAAAGGTTTCTCTTAACAACAGAAGCTCCATAGTTTCTATAAACAAGCTTTGGTGAATCATCGTAACCTGTTTCGTATCCAGCTCTAACTTCCCATCTGAAATCTTCATTGTTGACTGGCACTGTATCAACTGCAAAGGTGTAGAGATATTTCTTATCCCTGTTGTAAATCCTGTTAGAACTCCACCCTTCTCCATTTAAAATAGAAGCAGTAAACTTCAGGTTCTTTAAGGGGGAATAAGTTGCCGCTATGCCAACATCTCTCCAGACAGGAGCAATTTTGTTAACTGTAACGGGCCTTTCTGGAAACCAGAGAGTTGTTCCAGATTTCAAATAGGACATTGAGAGAGGAACTTTGAACTGTCCCAGCTTTAAAGAGAATGGAATTGATTCAAAGTTATAGTTAATGTAAGCATCCCAGAGTTCTACATTGCTTCCCCTGTCAGCTTTTAAATGAATCATATAACCGGTATTTTCGTTCAGCTTTCCGTGGAACTTTACCCTTGCCTTTCTAATAATGAATCCATTTCCAGGGTCACCGTAAACAGTTTTCTCTTTTTCATCCAAATCCTCGGCTTGGGAAAATCTAAAAAGAACTCTCCCATCAACCTGCAAGCTTTTAGTCTTTTTGCGAGACGTAACTGTATAACCTGAACTCCTGAGAAGGCTTTTAAGTTTTTCGTTCTCCTCCTCAAGTTTCTTTACTTTCAGTTCCAGCTGCTTAAGCCTTTGAAGAATTTCCTCATTTGAAATGTCTTGAGCAAAAGATTGAGAAAACAGAAGAAGTATACAAACAGTTAGCATGCTCATTCGCACACCAATACCTCCTAAAATGCTTAAGGGGTCAGTCCCGGACTGGAACTGACCCCTTGAACGGTTCCTTTCCAATCCGGGAGGCATGCCCGTTTCCAGACATACCCTATCGGTCTG
>CAZJFY010000032.1:0-9528 GCA_964545225.1 uncultured bacterium
AAAGAAAGACCACAAAATTTCAACAGTACAATTTCAGAAATTGTCAGAACGGAATAAACAAGCAGTATCGTTCTTACAATTTCTTTTACCCTGGGAAAGACTTTCTCTTCAGCAAGCTTAGAAGCCTCAAACTTTACAAGCTGTGTAACACCTGCAGTAAATAGGGGTAAAAGAGAAAGGGAGAAAACAATAAATCCAAGACCACCTATCCAGTGAGTTGTTGATCTCCAGAGTAGAACGCTTTTTGGTAGGTGTTCAATTTCTGTAAGTATTGATGCCCCTGTTGTTGTAAAACCTGACACTGATTCAAAATAAGCATCAATAAAAGACGGAATTGAACCTCCCATGTAGTAAGAAAGAGCTGAAAGCCCAGGGAAAAGAAGCCATATAAGACACACTGAAAGAATTGCCTCCTTGAGATTTATATCATCTGAAGGACTTATCTGAATTGAAATGAGAAGCACAGATGCCGAAAGTATTAAGGGGTAAACAAAACTCAAAAACTGACCATCACCAATGTAGATAGAGTAGAGTATGGGGATCAAAAAGGAAAGGGAAAGGAAGAAATTAACAATAGAAACAAACCTGAAAACGGTCAGAAAGTTAATGCTCTTCATCTAATTTCCCTTATACAGATGATAACATCCCCTTTTCTCAACATCGTGTTTCCAATAGCTATTTCAATTTCATCTTCCCTTTTTACTCCGAGAACAAGAGGACACTCCTTCTGTGGAATATCCGATAGAAGCTTCCCATCAAATTCCTCACCAAGCTCCTTTTCAAAAACTTCGATGTTTTCCTGAAGTTCAAACATCTCAACCAATCCCCTGTGGCTCAAATTCCTGTAAACTTTGCTTGCAATAAGCTTTCTTGGAACAATAGGGGAATCAATTCCAATGGACTCTATAATGCTTTCATACTCAGGATGGGCAACAAGTGCAACTACTTTTTTAGCTCCAAGCCTTTTCGATAATATACATGATAGTATATTGTTCTCTTCATCATCCGTTATTGAAATCGTGATATCTGCATCCTCAATACCCTCTGCTTTAAGGAGATTTACATTCGTGACTTCACTATGAAGAACCGACACGTCTGGGAAATGCCCTGCTATCTCCTCACAGTTAGAAATATCTGGATCAACAAACTTTATTTTAAGACCTTCCATATCACTAATTCTCTTCAGAAGCTCAACAACCAAACTTGAATATCCTAAAATAAAGATGTTGTTGACAGGAGTGAACTTTATAAATAGTTCTTCAAAAAGACCTTTTACATCCCTTTCCCTAACAGCAATGTATATCTTATCCTGAGGATAAAGAATAGTTTTTCCCTTTGGAATAATTACTTTCCCCTCCCTCTCAACTGCTGCAATTGTAAAGGGTATCTTTTCCCTTAATGCCTTAAATTCTGAAAGCTGCCTCCCGGAAAATATATCATCGGTTTTTATCTGGTATTTAATGAGAAACAGTTTTCCTTTTTCAAATCTTGCAACGGAAAGAGCAAACGGAAAATTGATAATATCAGTTATGTTTGAAATTATTTCAGCAGTTGTGTTTACTGCCTCAATTCCTAAAAGCTCCCTAATCGGAGGAGCAGCCAAAACATTGCTATTTACCCTTATGAGAACTTTGTCCTTCTTGAGGAGTCCCCTGAGTATTGCCGATATGGCAAGATTTATCTCCTCCTTATCAGTAACAACAATGAAAATCTCAAAGTCCTTTACCTGTTCCAGGCATTTAAGCTCAAGAGCATTGCACTCTATCCCTAAAATATCAAGCCTTCCTGTTAAGGACTCAACCTTTAACTTATCAAAATCAACAACTGCAACTTCATAACCATCCTTTGCAAACCTGCTCGCAAGGTAACTTCCAACAACTCCTGCTCCTATAACGCATATCTTCATTTTACATCCCTTTGTTTTATAATTTGCAGGTTATGTCAATAGTGAAATCGGCAGCTATTATATCAGTTTCCATCTTCTCAAGCAGGGTCTTCGGACTTATTAGAGACGTTGTAATCGCATATTTATTTGGTGCAACAGCTATTACAGATGCCTTCTTTGTAGCTTTTAGAATTCCCAATATATTAAGGAGAATTTTTGCCGAAGGAGCTTTTAGTTCAGCTTTTACTCCTGCGTTTTCCAAAAAACTTAAAATTGGAAAATTAAAAGCAAAAGACTTTGCTGAGAAATTTTTCTCAATCTTAATTATCTCTTTACTATTGACTGTCATTTCAGGAGAAATTCTATCTCCTCTCATTGTAAAACTAATAGCACCAGGACTTGCACAGGAGTATAAAGAAACTGCAGTTATCTTAACAAGGGAAATGTTTCCTTACATATTCTTTGTAAGCTTAGTGGCTTTTTATGGAGGAATTCTTAACAGCTTTGACCATTTCTTTGCACCAGCATTTTCAACAACTCTCTTCAACATTTCAATAATTATTTGTGCATTAACTTTAAAACCATACATATCAATACATTCTCTCGCTGTTGGCGTTATAATTGGCGGAATTCTGCAAGTGCTTTTACAGTTAATTTTCATGAAGAAAAACTCATTCTTCATCTACCCAAAAATTGGAATAGATGAGGACGTCAAAAAGTCTTTAAAAAACATTATCCCGGGAATTTTTGGCTTTGGTGTAAGGCAAATTTCAATGCTCATGGACACAGTACTTGCATCATTCCTTATTGCCGGTTCAATATCCTACCTGTATTATGCAAACAGATTTGTTCAACTTCCTCTTGGCATGTTTGCAATTGGTTTATCTCAAGTCCTCCTTCCAAAACTCTCCAAGCATTATGATAATAAAGAGAAATACCTTGAAAACTTAACAACAGGAATTGCTCTCTGTTTTCTAATTATAATTCCATCATCTATAGGACTTGTGTTTTTTGGAAAACCAATTGTTGATTTAATATTTCATCATGGAAAGTTCACAAGCGAAGATATTAACAACACTTATTGGGTTCTTGTAGCTTACTCTATTGGACTTTCTTTCTTTTCACTGGAAAAAATCTTAACAAATGCATTATATTCTCTCGATGAATATAAGTTTCCTGTTAAAGTAGCATCCTTAACACTTATCTTCAACTTTTTTGCAGATGTGATTTTCTGTTTTATCCTGAATATCGGCACGCCGGGACTTGCGCTTGGAACAAGCCTCACATCCTTAATAACAGTTATTATTCTACTTACAAAGCTTAACAAGTTTGTACCTATCACTTTAAATTCACTCAAGTTTCTCATTAACTATATACTACTTTCACTGCCAATCCTTGTTATATCTGTCATAGGTTCAAAAATCTATTTCAAAGAATTCGGAAGCATTTACCACTTAACAACTATCATATTGACGATAGCTTTTTCAGTGACAGTTTACTTCATAACGCTTATACTTAGACAGGATAAATTTCTAAAAGCAATTTTTAGGAGGCAATAAATGCACCCGATTTTGTTCAAAATAGGACCGGTTACTATCTACACTTACGGCGTTATGGTTGCCATAGGAATATTCCTTGGCTCAATAATCCTGATGAAGCTGTCTGATGAAAAAGGACTGAACAGGAAAGATGTTGCAGATATAGCTTTCTGGACAGTCATATCAGGTTTTCTTGGAGCAAGACTTTTCTTTTTCATATATAACCCGGAATACCTTAACCCATGGTGGAGAATTCTCTATGTCTGGCAGGGAGGACTTGTCTGGTATGGTGGTGTCCTGTTTGGTTTTCTAACGGCACTTTTCCTCTCAATCAAGAAGAAAGTCTCACCATGGAAACTTGCTGACATCTCGTCAATAGCAGGCTCTGTTGGACTGGGATTTGGAAGAATTGGCTGCACAATGGCTGGATGCTGTTATGGAAAAGAGTGCCATTCACACTTTGCACTTACATTTAAGGATCCCCATTCAGCAGCTCCTCTTGGAATCCCCCTGTGTCCAACGCAACCAATATCATCTGCAGCAAACTTCCTGATAGCTCTTACCCTTTATTTTATTTTAAGGAAAAGTAAAACTTCCGGTCAGGTCGCAGGTTTTTACTTAATTCTCTATGGGGCGTTCAGGTTTTTCATAGAGTTCTTAAGAGCTACCCCTAAAGTCTTCCTTGGAATGTTCAGCAATAACCAGATCATAAGTGCTATAATGGTCATCGCTGGAATTGCAATCTTTCTTTATAGGAAGTCAAAGGAGGAGATTGATGTCTAAATACGCTTACTTTGAAGGAAAATTCGTTCCAATTGAGGAAGCTAACATAAACATTCAAACGAACTCATTCCACTATGGAACTGCAGTTTTTGAAGGTATCAGAGCCTACTGGAACCCCGAGAAAGAACAGCTATTTGGACTATTCTTTAAAGAACATTATGAAAGAATGCTTAAGAACTGTAAAATCCTGAACCTTGATGTTAAGAAAAGCGCTGATGAACTTGTAAGAATTACTGTAGAGCTTCTTAGAAAGTGCAATCATAAAGAGGATACATATATAAGACCTATAGCTTACTTCTCTGATCTTAAAATATCACCAAAACTCATTGGCTATAAAACGGAGATAGCCATATACACTTTACCCCTTGGAGATTACCTTGATACTTCAAATGGACTAAAGGCTAAAACCTCTTCATTCCACAGGATAAATGACACCATGATACCAGCAAGGTGTAAGGTTGCCGGTGCTTATGTAAATAGTGCATTTGCAAAAACCGAAGCAATCCTTACAGGTGCTGATGAGGCAATAATGCTCAATCAGGATGGAACTGTAGCTGAAGGAAGTGGAGAAAACCTATTTATAGTAAGAGATGGGAAACTCTTAACACCTCCAGCTTACAGCAATATACTTGAGGGCATAACAAGGAAAGCAGTTATTGAACTTGCTAAAAATGAGCTTGAGATAGAGGTTGAGGAAAGACCTATCTTGAGAAGTGAGCTCTACGTCGCAGATGAGGTTTTCTTCACTGGAACAGCAGCACAGATAGCTCCTGTTGTTGAAATTGATCACGTGAAAATAGGAAATGGGAAAGTCGGGAAGATTACATCAAAACTTCAGGAAATATTCTTCTCAATAGTGAAAGGGAAAAATGAGAAATACCACCACTGGTTAACACCTATCTACTAAAGGCTCAGGAAATTTTATGAAACTATCCGTTAAAGTTCCTGAAGGAAAATCGCTCTATCAGGTTCTTAGAGATAAAGGGTTCTTAAAATCAGCTTACTGCGGGGGAAAAGGAATATGCGGTAAGTGTAGGGTAAAGATTCAGGGTAAAGAAGAACTTGCCTGCCTTATATTTGGACCGATATCGCAAACTATTGAATTAAACGATGAAGAACTCTTAAGCAGCGGGGAAATCCTTGAAAACATAAAAGTAAATCCAGAGAGAGAGAAATGGGGAATAGCAGTTGACCTTGGAACAACAACTGTTGAAGCAGCTTTGTTTAACCTTAAAGATGGTAGGTTCACAAAAAGCTTAAAAACAATTAACCTCCAGTCATCCTTCGGGGCTGATGTTATAACAAGAGTCGAAGCAGCAAGGGAAAGCTACACAAAAGAAAGGGATCTACTTATTGAAACTGTAAACTTACTCCTACAAAAGCTAAACGTTAAAGCTGATGAAATGGTAGTCGTCTCAAACCCGGTTATGCAACACTTCCTTCTAAACCTCCCAGTGGATGGTTTTGAGAAATTTCCATTTAATCTCTATCAGAGAGAAGCCGTTACAACTTACGGAAAGGAAATAGGAATTGAAGCCAACGAAATATTTATCCCTCCACCTGTTGGAAACTTTGTTGGCTCAGATTTCCTTTCAAACATAATCTGTTTGAAAAATTTGGAAGACTTCCTGCTCGTTGACTTTGGAACAAATGCAGAAATAGGTTTAGTATCGAGTGGAAAGTTCCTCACAACATCAGTTCCTGCAGGACCGGCATTCGAAGGTGTTGGACTTTTCTCTGGGATGAGAGCAGTTGATGGAGCAATAAGCAAAGCATGGTTTGATGGCAAAACAATAAAGTTTCAAATTATAGGGAGAAAAGAAGCTGAAGGAATATGCGCAAGTGGCTACTTTGATATCATTTACCTCATGAAAATGTTTAAGGTGATTGACAGTGAGGGAAACTTCAGCAACAAACCGCTTCCGTTTGTAAGGGAGTTTGTAAAAGAAGTTAATGGAGAAAAAGCATTTGTTATAAAAGATTCACCGTACCTTGTTGCAGTAACGCAAAGTGACGTTAGGAAATTTCAGCTTGCAAAAGCAGCAATCTATGGAGCTATTTCCACTCTTGTTGAAAGAACAGAAAGTTTACCCAAAGAGATTATACTAAGTGGTGCAATGGGAACAAGCATAAGCATAACAAGCATTTCAGGATTAAAACTGTTTCCATTCCCATTAAAAAAGGTTAGGCAACCTGGCAACCTCTCTATAAGGGGAGCAGCAACGCTCCTTGGAGACTACAGAGAAAGGGAAAGAATAGAGGAAGTCAAAAGGGCTTTTGAAATTGTAGACCTTTCAACAAGCAAAACTTTTGAAGAAAAATACATTGAGGGGCTTGAATTTTGAGAAGAAAACTAATAAAGGGAAGGAACCTTCTTTGCAAGGTGGATGTAAAGGATATAGCCTTCATAAATGCCATATTTGAGTGGTACCATGAGATTGCAACTGTAAGGACAAGGGATAGGAAAAAAGGTCTCATTGAGTTATGGATATCTCCAGACTTTTACAGTGATGCCATAGATGCGATAAATTACATGAAAGAGGGGAATTTCGTTAAAGAGTTTGAGATTCTTGAGGAAGTTGGAGATGATTGGACAAGAAAAGCATGACGTTGAGCTTTTAAAAAATTGGTTGCTTTCTTTAAGGAAATTCTCTCAGACTCACGAGGACTGGGTTATACTTGTTGAGGGTAAAAGAGATAAAATGGTTCTTGAAAGATTTGGCATTGAAAACGTAAAGCAGTTAAAATCAAAGCCTTACCACACAATTGCTGATGAAATTTCAAAAAAGTATAAAGGTGTTGTTCTCCTTATGGACTTCGATAAGAAAGGAGAACAAATTTCAAAGAAACTATTCAGGATTCTGCAAATGTATGGAATGAAAATAGATACATCTTTTAGAGAAAAGCTTAGGAAAAGCAAGCTGGAATTTATTGAAGAAATCAGTGAAAAACTAAAGATGAAGAGGAGATTGTATGATTAAAGAAATCAAACCAGAAGAGATAACTCTCCAAATTAAAATTCCTGTTGGAACTGAAGAAGTACCTCCAAAATCAATCTTCCCTGGACAGGAAAGGGTTGACAGTGCATTTGAAATAGGCCTTAAAACTGAGAAAGAAGGTTATAATATCTACGTTGCAGGACCGGAAGGAATAGGGAAAACAACCTATACGCTTGAAAAACTCAAAGCTTCAGCGAAAGACAAGGAAATACCCGGGGACATCTGCTACTACAACAATTTCGAAGAGCCACAGAAACCAAAATTTCTCATACTCCCACCAGGAGAAGGAAAGAAGCTTGCAAAGGATATCGACTTCGTTATAGAACACTTAAAAGAAGCAGTTGTTAAGACTTTTGAAAGTAAAGAATACGAAGACCAAAGACTTAACCTAATAAAAGAAATTGAGGAGAAAAGAGGCAAAATCATCAAGGAGATGGAAGAGGAAGCAAGAAGACATGGACTCGCAATTGTATTAACACCAACAGGATTCACACTTCTTCCAATAATACAAGGTAAAGTTTCTCCAGAAGCCCTACAAATTCCCGAAATCAGACAGGAATTTCAAAAGAGAGCATCAACATTTGAAGAAGCCTTTCGAAACTACCGCAGAGAACTAAGGAAAATTGATGAGAAACTCCAAGAGACCCTTATTCATCTTAAAAAAGAGGTTTCAAAACACATAGTTGAGGAAGCTTTTTCCAAACTTGAGGAGAAATACTCAAACGTTAAAGAAGCCATCGATTTCCTCAAATACATAGAAAAAAACATAGCAGAAAATATTGATATTTTCATAAGGTGGAAAGCACTCGAAGGAAATTTCATGCTGCAAAGAATCTTAGAAAAAAGCATAAACATCTTCAGAATTAACGTTGTTGTTGATAACTCTTCCCTTTCTGGAGCTCCTGTAATTTATGAAGAGATACCAACTTTCAAAAGCCTATTTGGACATATATCCTATAAAGCGGAAATGGGAATTCTCTATGCTGACCATATGAGCATAGTAGCAGGAAGCCTCTTTAAAGCAAGGAACGGCTATTTAGTATTAAGAGTCATTGATATACTGAGAGAACCCTTCTTATGGCTTGCTTTAAAAAGAGCAATACTTCATAAGAAAATACACCTGACAGCTCATCCCTGGATCTCCTTTCCCTTCCTTGTTGGAATAGATCCTGAACCAATACCTTTTGAGATAACAATAGCTCTGATAGGTACTCCTTTACTCTACTACTTCCTATCAATTTTTGACCCTGAATTCAACAGGCTTTTCAAAGTTAAAGCTGAATTTAATCCAACAATAAAGCTAACTGATGAAGTAATCTCTTCATTCCCATCAATTATCAGGAAAATCATTGCTGATGAAAAAATAAAACACCTATCTCCAGATGGATTGTCAGAGCTGCTAAGGTATGCTGTGGAGTTATCCGGCCACAGGAAAAAAATGAACACGAT
Organism: uncultured bacterium; assembly: GCA_964545225.1. GTDB lineage: Bacteria > Aquificota > Aquificia > Desulfurobacteriales > Desulfurobacteriaceae > CAZJFY01. Next base: position 8,655 of record CAZJFY010000032.1, read on the forward strand.
ATTTGCTTATGTAACTGATGTTTTAAGGGAAGCTAATACTATCTCCAAAGGAAATACAATAGAAAGAGATGACATAATAAAGACAATTAAAGAGAAGAGATTTAGACTGAACCTTCTCGAAGAAAAGATAACGGAACTTATTGAAGAAGGAACTCTAATTATAGACACTGATGGTGAAAAAGTCGGTCAGGTAAATGGATTAGCAGTGTATAACCTTGGTGATTACAGTTTCGGAAAGCCAACAAGAATAACCGCAGTCGCATCCATTGGAGAAAAGGGAATAATCAATATTGAAAGGGAAGCTGACTTAAGTGGCCCTATTTATAACAAGGGAGTTCTTATACTTTCAGGCTATATAAGTGGAAAATACGGTAAGGAGATTCCCCTTTCTCTATCATGCAGCGTTGCCTTTGAACAATCCTACGGTGAAGTTGAAGGAGACAGCGCATCCCTCGCAGAACTTTTAGCCATACTATCAGCTATAAGCGATATAAAGCTTAGACAGGACATAGCAGTCACTGGCTCCATTGACCAGCACGGCAACGTTCAACCTGTTGGCGGAATTAAAGAGAAGATTGAAGGCTTCTATAAAACCTGTAAAGTAAAAGGGTTTACAGGAAATCAAGGTGTTATAATACCTTCAAGGAATGTAGACAACGTCATCCTTGATGACGAAATCATTGAAAGCATGAAAAGCGGGAAATTCCACATCTATGCAGTTGACAGCGTTGATGATGCCATCGAAATACTATCTGGAATGAAGCCAGAACTTTTCCATCAAGAAGTTCTAAAACAACTCAAAAAGTTTCACGAAAAAGCGATTAAGAAAAAGATTAAGATTAAGAATTAAGGATTGTAAGTCGCCCCCTTCATT
>CAZJFY010000033.1:0-9104 GCA_964545225.1 uncultured bacterium
ACAAAACCTGCAAATTTCTTGTTCAAAATTCTCTTGACCGCTTCAACAGTTTCATTTATTGCTGCATAAGGTGGAACTTTCATGAAGGTGATCTGGTATGCTGATAATCTCAAAGCTGATTTGACCTCTAATAGCTGTCTTTCAGGGTCTTTTCCTGAAGCTGACTTTATGCAAAAATCGAGGAATTTCTTGTACCTTATAGTTCCTGAAACAATTTCCCTGAGAAAAGCCCTATCAATGGCCTTTAATTTTGATGTTCTGTTTTCAATAATTGATCGTAAGTCGTTTCCCCTTTCAAACTCAGTGAGTATTTCTATTCCGATTAGTCTCAGGTTCATCCCATTAACATCTTTGTAGCTATTTTCTTTCCTGCTTCAACTCCTGGCTGTCCGAAGGGGTTAACATTCATCAATTTTCCAGTTACCACTGTTGCTATCATATAGTACATGAATAAAGCTCCCAGGGTTTCTGGTGAAACTCTGTTTAGCGTTATAGTTAGTACTGGCCTTCCGATGTTTTTCAGAGCTTGAACTGTTCCTTCAAACTCGGCGTTGATTACTTCTGAAAGCTTCTTACCTGACAGGAATTTCAGTATTTCTGTTCGTTCTGGAAGGATAAAATCGCTTTCAAATCTGTTAATCTTTATGAACTGGTAAAACTTATCATCTGGCCCTTCCATAAATAGCTGAAGGAGGGAATGCTGGTCAACTGTGCCTACGGCTCTGAGTGGTGTTTGCCCTTTTCCGTTTTTACCCAGGCTTTCAGCCCAAAGCTGGACATACCAGTTTGAAAATCTCCTTAGCCTGTCCGAATATGGCATCATAACGCTTATGTTTCTCCCTTTTTGATAATTTAGGAACTTAACAATTGCTGTTAATAGTGAGGGATGGTATATGTCAACTTTCCTTATAACTTCTCTCGCTCCCTCTATTAGTGAAAATGGGTCAACATCCAAAAACTCTGATGGAACAAGTCCAACTGGGGTCAATACAGAAAATCTCCCTCCAATGTCAGGTGGTATTTCAAAGAATGTTGAACCTATCTCTTTTGAAAGTATGTGAAATGGCGATCCGGGGTCACTTATAAATATTGTTCTCTTATCGATATCTTTAAAGCCCCTCTTTCTTAGTTCATTTAAAACAAGGTTCATTATTGAAACAGTTTCTAAGGTTTTTCCGGATTTGCTTATAAAACAATAAACCGTTCTGTCCCAGGGTGCTGATTGGAGAATCTGGTTTGTGTTGAAGGGGTCAACATTTTCAAGGAAGAAAAGCTTTTTCCCTTCTTTTGGATTGTTCCCAAATATAGCTTTATAGATTGTCTGAATTCCAAGTGAAGATCCTCCTATTCCAACCACAAACATGTTGTCAAATCTCATTTTGTATGGAGAGAGAGCTTCCTTAATCCTTAATAGATTCTGCTTGAACGCTTTTATGAAGGGCATATCGGTTTCATTGATAAGTTTCAATGCTTCTATTTTTTCAAGTCTCCATATTTCCTTTTCTATGTCAACGTTACAGCTGTTAAAGTCAAATTTCAGGTATTCCACTCATCCTCCAGCCAATCAACATCTTCAAATATCTCTTCCCCTCTGATACCTTTAATTATAAGGTCAACAACCTCTTCGGGTGACCTGTTTGTCGTGTTTATCTGGAGAACTCTTTCTGAGCTTTTCTCTTCAAGCGCATCGGTAGCACAAATTGCAAACTTCTCAGCTTCAACGTTTTCCTCAATTTTGCTCTTATTATAATTTCTCTTTGTTAACCTTTTCCTTATTGTTTCCGGGTTTGCTCTTAGAATTATTAGTACATCTGAAGGTATAAAGTGAGCAACAAGTCCTTCAGCTATAAAATTTTCCTTGTTTGAGAAAAATTCCCTCAGCTTTTCAATATCAACGATGAAGCTTTCCCTTTTTCTGTCATATTCGGAGTATAGTTTCTTTTCCTTAACTATTTCTGATAGGTGATATACAGGAATGCCAAGCTTTTGAGAAAGAATGTTTGACACCGTTGTTTTTCCAGTACCTGGAGTTCCGGTTATAGTTACTTTCACTTTTGCTTAACCTTCTCTTCAAAACATATCTTAATGTTTCTTTCTGGTTCAAATTGCTTTACTTTAAGGGATGCTTCTTCGGCAATTCTCTTTGCAAGCCAGTCAGGGTATCCTTCAACGTAAATGATTTCCTTTATTCCAGCGTTTATGAGCATTTTCGTGCACAGTGAGCATGGGCAATGTGTACAGTAAAGCGTTGCACCCTTTGTTGAGACTCCATGAAGCGCAGCCTGTATGATTGCGTTTTGTTCAGCATGAAGCCCCCGACAGAGCTCATGTCTTTCTCCACTTGGGATTTTAAGTTCTTCTCTAAGGCAGCCAACTTCCGATGCATGTTTCAGCCCTGAAGGAGCTCCATTGTATCCGGTAGCGATTATCCTTTTATCCTTTACCAAAACTGCACCAACTTTTCTTCTCAAACAAGTTGAGCGTGTGGAGACAAGGTAAGCTATTGATATAAAGTATTCGTCCCATGAAGGCCTTTCCATTCTAAACCTTGCTAAGAGATTCAATGATGGATTTGAACATTTTATAACCGTCCGTGCTTCCAAGTAGAGCTTCAGAGGCTCTTTCTGGATGCGGCATAAGTCCAAAAACGTTGCCTCTTCTGTTAATTATGCCAGCTATGTTGTTCCTTGAGCCATTCGGGTTAAACTCTTCTTTAACATCACCTTCCGGTGAACAGTACCTTAACACAACCTGCCCATTACTTTCGATTTCCTGCAGGACATCATCACTGCACGTGAAATTCCCTTCCGCATGTGCTATAGGTATGGATATTATTTCACCTTTTGTGTAGAGGTTTGTGAAAGGAGTTTCGCTATTTTCAACTTTCAGGTTTACAAATTCACATATAAAGCTCAGCGTTTTGTTTGGTAGCATCGCTCCAGGAAGGAGACCCATTTCCAGGAGTATCTGAAAGCCATTGCATATTCCCATAACAAGTCCACCCTTTTGTGCAAACTCATAAATGGCTTCGGATATGGGAGAAAGCTTTGCCATAGCTCCAGCTCTTAAGTAGTCTCCGTATGAAAACCCTCCAGGTATAATAACGCAGTCAATCCCCGATATTTTTCTCTCCTCATGCCAGAGGTAAACGATTTCCTCTTCAAGAACTTTCTCAATAACCCATCCAACATCTCTTTCACAGTTACTTCCTGGATAAACCGGTATTCCAAACTTCATTATTTCTCCCTTTCTATTTCAAATCTGAACTCTTCAATTACGGGATTGACAAGAAACCTTTTTGCCATTTCCTTTATCTCTTTTTCTACTTCGTCTTCTGAATCTGCTTCAATTTTCATGGTTACGTATTTACCCACTCTTACATCTTTTACTTTGTTAAAGCCAAGGCTGTGAGCTGCCTTCTCAACAGCTACTCCCTGAGGATCTAAAATCCCTTTTCTGTAACTGATGTAAACTTTTACGCTAAAATTTGCCATAATTTTCTCCTTAAACCGTTATAAAGGAATTTTAGCACAGAGGAATTTATGCTTAATAAGTGTAAAAGGTGTAGTTTTGTTAAGCCTTACTTCTTTTTGATACTTTTATCAGCTCTTACTGTTAGGTTTGTTAAGGGAGAATCGGCAGCAATAAATGCCCTTGCAATGATTGGGATTCCTGTTGCAATTTATAGATTGTCATTAGAGGAACTTGGATTTAGAAACTTTAGAAAAGGCTTGACGTATGGGTTTTTGGCTTCTGTTTTGATTCTTCCCATTTATGCTTTCCTCAGCTTTAAAATTAAAGGGTTTATAAATGTGAATGAAGGAATTTTGAGAATTTCACTGTTCTATCTTATCTACACGGCTATACCTGAGGAGATATTCTTTCGAGGCTTCATGTACGCATCTGTTGAAAATGAACCTCTTTTCTGGAAAATTTCAAAAGCAAATCTTGTAACGAGTTTCCTGTTTGCTCTTGCTCACGTTCTTGTGTACTATAATCCGGCCATGTTTAAAACATTTTTCCCGGCCCTTGTTTTTGGGTTTCTCTACGAAAGGAGCGGTTCTATTATTGCTCCAGTAATTTTTCACTGGCTTTCTGATGTCATTTACACAATTTTCCCTGTTTAGGAGGTTTTATGGATTATAGACAGGTGATCTTAAGGCTTATCGAAAGAGAAAATTTGAGTTTTGAAGAGGCAGAGGAACTGTTTAATGTCATAATGGAAGGTGGTTTGAACGATATTCAGATTGCAGCGATACTTGTGTCTCTTAGAATGAAGGGTGAAACGGAGGATGAGATAGCTGGCGCAGCTTCTGTGATGAGAAAGAAAAGCAGGAAAGTTATGCTTGGCAGTGATTTAAGGAGAAGAATTGTTGATACCTGCGGGACTGGTGGTGATTTAAAGGGAACTTTCAACGTTTCAACAGCGACAGCACTTGTTGTTGCTTCATGTAACGTTCCAGTTGCAAAACATGGGAACCGCTCAGTTTCAAGCAGATGTGGAAGTGCTGACATCCTTGAGGCTTTTGGTGTAAAGATTGAACTTGAGCCTGACCAGGTAGCAAAGTGCATTGAGAGAACGAACTTTGGTTTTATGTTTGCTCCCAAGTTTCATCCGGCAATGGCTTTTGTTGCAAGAACGAGGAAGGAGCTTGGAATAAGGACGGTGTTTAACATTCTTGGTCCCCTTACAAACCCTGCTGGTGCGTTAAAACACCTTATGGGTGTTTATGATGGGAATCTAACTGAAAAGATAGCTAAAGTCCTTTTAAAACTTGGTGTTGAAAGAGCTTTTGTTGTTCATGGTGAGGATGGAACTGATGAAGTAACAGTTTGCGATGCTACTAAAGTGACAGAGGTGAGCAAGGGGGATATTAAAACTTATATAGTCTATCCTGAAGACTTTGGATTTAATAGAGCAAGTTTTGAGGATATTATGGGTGGTGAAACCTTGGAAGAGAACGTTGAAATTCTGAGAAGGGTTTTAAAGGGTGAGGATAAGTCCCCTAAAAGGGATATGCTTGTTCTTAATTCAGCATTTGCTTTGCTCGCTGCAGGTGCGGTCAGTGATGTAAATGAGGGCATCAACCTTGCCATTCAGGCAGTGGAAGCTGGAAGACCGTATGAGAAATTGTGTCAGGTGGTAAGGGTTTCTCATGAGGTTTGATTATCCAGACGAGAAATTCCAGGAGCTTGGTAAAGAAAAGCTAAGAAAACTCAGGAGGAGTTTTTTACTTTCTTTGCTTGTTCCAGGTCTTGGTCAAATTCTATCGGGAAGGTTGATAACAGGGATTTTCTTTATGCTCATCTTTACCTTCCCTTTCTACTATCTATACCTTATAGGACCTTCGTTTGATTACGGGACAATTTCTTTTATTGTAGTTCAAATTTTTATTTACATATTTCAAGCTATAGATGCAGGCAGGCAACCCTTTAGAGAAACATCTCCCTGTGAGGATTTTTGTCCGGCTTCTGTTAATGTTCCATCATTTATGTCTCTCGTTGCGTCAGGAAAGAAAAGGGATGCAGTAGGCTTATTTTATGTTTCAAATCCTTTTCCATTTACGCTGGGAGAAGTTTGTCCAGCACAGTGTGAGGAAAAGTGCGGGATTCTTCCTGATAGAGGTTTAAGAATAAGGGAAGTTCACAGAGAATTTGGTAGGGAATTTCTTGAAAGTCTTGAGGTGAAGAGAAGAAAACCTGTTTTTGAGAAAGTTGATAAGAAAGTTGCAGTTATTGGTTCAGGTCCTGCTGGGATAACAGTTTCTTACTTTCTTGCGTCCTGTGGCATTGAAGTTGATCTTTTTGAGAAAGAGGAAAAAGTAGGAGGGCTTCTCAACGCAGTTCCGGAGTTTAAGGTTAACAGAAAGCTTCTTGAAAAGGAGATTGGATTTGCCCTTAGCTATGAGAACATAAATCTTCATTTGAATACTTATATTGACTCAATTGAGGAACTGAAATCCTACGATGCGGTTGTTCTTTCAACTGGTTGTTCAAAGGACAGAGAGCTTGACATTGAAGTGAAGTCGTCAAAACTCGTGAAACCTCTTGATTTTCTGAAACTAACTCCTGAAGTTAATGGTAAAAGAGTCTTAATCATTGGTGGGGGTGATACTGCATTTGATGTTGCAAGGCTTTGTGTTAGGAAAGGAGGGAGTGCTTTGCTGTTCTATAGGGGAAGTTTTGAAAATATGAAAGCCCAGAGAAGGGAAATTGATTCTGCTTTGAAAGAGGGTGTAAAAGTTTATACTCGCTACGTTCCAGAGAAGATTCTTGAAAGGAAAGCCGTTTTTGACAGGGAGGGGAAGGAAGTTGAAGTGGAGTTTGATTTTATAGTTCCGGCAGTTGGGTTTGAGAGGGATGAAAGCTTTTTAAAAAACATGGGAGTTAATCCTGGGAAAAGGTTTCAAGGGAAGATATTCCTCTGCGGAGACCTATTTATTGGAGCATCAACGGTTGTGGAAGCCTGCGGGGATGCAAAATTAACAGCTTACGAAGTGCTAAAGAGTTTAAAACTAAAGGATAGAGCGTGGTTTATGCTTGACTTTTACATTCCAAAAAAGGAGAATATCAAGGCTACAGGTGGAATTGAAGTAGAGGCAGCTCTCTGTCAGCATTGTGGTATGAAGGTAAGGTCATGATTAAAATTGTCCTGTTCACTCTTTTCCTTTTTTCATCGGCAGGCGCTTTAACCTTTGAAGGACTTATAAATCTTACTGAAAAGAACAACCTTGATATACTTGCGGAAAAGCACAGGTTAAAATCAAGAGTTTACTCTGAAAAGTCAACATTTAGGAGTTACTTCCCAACGTTTACCCTTCAGTCATCAGCAACTCTCTTTTACCCATATCAGGGATATTCAGGCAAGTACTGGAATCAGTCCTACTCTTATGGCTTTGGATTGGCGGCAAACCCTTTAAACTTTCAGAGAAACGCCCAGCTTAAGATGGACAGGTTCTACATTGAGTACCAGAAAGAGGAACTTTCGGAGAAAAGGCTTGATGAGTACTTTAAAGCAATTAAGTACTTTCTAAAGTTAGAGGGTTGGAAAGAAAAGGTAGAGATAAGGAAAAAGAGGTTTGAAAGTTCGGAAAAGATCTATGAGGTCAGCGTTAAGAAGAAAAAGGAAGGTCTTGTTCTTCTGAGTGATGTTTTAAAGGCAAAGGCAAACCTTGAGAGGAGTAAAAAGGAGCTTGAAACTGCGAAGAATGAATATAGAAAAGTTGAAAACACTTTAAGAGAAATATTAAATGTTGATGAAAGTGTTGACCTTACACCTGAGGTGAAGCTTAAGAACGAGATTTCACTTTCAGATGCAAAAGAGATTTTAAAGTTTGCTCTTGAGAATAGACCTTCCTTGAGGAAAGCAAAAAGAAGCGTCCAAATTTCAAAAGTAAGTGTGTCCTATGAAAAGTCAGCCCTCCTTCCTCAAATTTCTTTGAGCGTTTCTTACAACAGGGAAAATACTTACTGGCCTCCTGAAGATAATAACTGGAGTTTTTCAGCTCTTTTTCAGTGGCCCATATTTGATAGTGGCCAGTCTAAGTACAGGGCATTGTCAAAAAAGGAAGAGGAGAAGATCGCTTCTATAGAGTTAAAAAAGGAAGTTAACAGGGTAAGGAGGCAGGTTCTTAACAGCTTAAGCGATTTCAGGTCAGCTCAGCTAAATGTAAAATCTGCTGAGGAGTACCTGAGGTTCGCAAAAAGATCCTATGAAAGAACGTTTAATGAATATAAGAAAGGGGTTTCGGATATTGTTTCTCTGTTAACAGCTTTTGACGAGCTTAAAAACGCTGAAGAGCAGTACATAGATACGCTTGTTGATTTCAATATTTCCTATTTTGAAATCTTAAGGTATTCGGGTCTTCTTTTGCTGGATAAGGTTTGGAGGGAATGGTGAAAAAGCTTCTTTTGATAGTTGTGGTTTTAGCTGCCGTTGCTGGTTTTCTCTTTCTAAAGCATACTAAAAAAGGCGTTTTAGTTCCAGTTGAAACCGTTAAGGTTAAGTATGGTGAAGTGAGGAACATAGTTGAAGCAACGGGTATTGTAAAGCCGCAGGTCGGAGCTGAAGTAAAGGTTGGAGCGAGAATATCGGGAACTGTAATTAAGGAAAATGTCAAGGTTGGTGACGAGGTTAAAAAAGGTGACCTCATAGCCGTGATTGATAATAGAGAATTAAGGGAATCACTAAAACAAGCAATTGCTAACCTTGAGACAATAAAACTAACTTATCCAGAAAAAATTAGAGTTCAAGAGCTTTCTGTGAAGTCTGCAAGGGCAAGTCTGAATTCTGCAAAGGCAAAGGTGAAAAGTGAAGAAAGCAATTTAAGCCTTAAGAAATGGAAGTTTGAAAGGGAAAAGGAGCTTTTCAATGATGGATATTCAACTCAGGAACGTTTAAGAAAAGCAAGAACTGAATACATTGCGGCTGCGGAAAGTTTGAAATCTGCTAAAGAGTCTCTAAAAAAGGCAGAGCTTGATTTAAAGGTGGCTTTGAGAAAGCTTGAGGAGATTAAAAGTGAGTATAGAACAAAGCTAAAGTCGGCAGAGGCTGAAGTTGAACAGAGGAAAATCAGACTCTCCTACTCTTACATTTATGCTCCCGTTGATGGTGTTATATCGTACGTTTCAACTCAAGAAGGGGAAACTGTGGTTGCAGGGTTAAACGCTCCGGAGTTTGTGACGATACTGAATCCAGAGAAACTTGAGAACTGGGTTTACGTTGATGAAACTGAGATTGGGAAAATCAAAGAAGGGATGGATGTAGAGTTTACAGTTGATGCATATAGAAATAAGGTTTTTAAGGGAAAAGTTGAGGAAATATATCCAAAGCCAAAGGTTCTCAATAACGTTGTTTACTTTACAGTTGTTGTAAGAGGATTTAAAGGTGTGAGGCTTCTTCATCCTGAAATAACAACTCATAACAGGATAATTGCAGGTGTAAGGAAGCACGTTCTTGTTGTCCCAAACAATGCTGTTAAGTGGAAGAATGGCAAGTATGTTGTTTATAAGGTAATTGGTGGTAAGATAAAGGTTGTTCCGGTTAAGGTCGGTTGGTCTGATGAAAGGTTTACTCAAATACTGGAAGGATTAAAGGAAGGAGA
>CAZJFY010000034.1:0-9056 GCA_964545225.1 uncultured bacterium
TGCCTTTAAAAATAGACCAAAATTTGATGAAAATAGTAAGGCAAAAGTTGAATTTAATATAGACGGAAACGAAGTTGCGCTAAACGGAGAAATTAAATACATAATTCACCAGGAAGAGGGATACAGAGTTGGTTTTGAGTTTTTCCTAACATCCCGTGCAGAAGAACTCTTATCAGAATATATTATGAAAAGGCAGTTCGAAATCTTAAAAGAACTTAGAAGTTTCTAATAAATCAGGAGGTTTCTCTTAAGCATGAAAAAAGAAGAGTATACAGCTAAAGCGATAAAGGTTCTTGAAGGACTTGAAGCTGTAAGGAAAAGACCTGGAATGTACATAGGAGATACCGGATCTTATGGATTACATCACCTCGTATTTGAAGTTGTTGACAACAGTGTTGATGAAGCCTTAGCAGGATACTGCACAGAGATAAAGGTAACAATTAATGAGGATGGTTCTATAACAGTTGAAGATAACGGCAGAGGAATCCCGGTTGATATACATCCAGAATATGGAAAGCCAGCTGCTGAAATTGTCATGACGATCCTTCACGCAGGAGGAAAGTTTGAGAAGAAAGCCTACAAGTACTCAGGAGGACTGCACGGAGTTGGAATATCAGTTGTCAACGCCCTCTCAGAGTGGTTAAGGCTTGAAGTCCACAGGAATGGAAAGGTATTTAAACAGATGTACGAAAGAGGTAAGCCTGTAACTTCCTTTAGCTGCGTAGGTGAAAGTAGGAGAACGGGGACAATTGTAACCTTTAAACCAGACCCTGAAATTTTTGAAGTTACAGAGTTTAGTTGGGATATACTCTCAAACAGGCTGAGGGAATTGGCTTTCCTCAATAAAGGTTTAAAAATAACATTGAGGGATGAAAGAAAAGAACCTCCTGTTGAAGAAACCTTTCTTTACGAAGGTGGAATTGTTGAATTTGTCAAGAATCTCAATAAGAATAAAGACCCCTTGTTCCCTGACCCAATTTACATTAAAAACGAGAAAGATGATATTGTCGTGGAAGTAGCCCTTCAATACAATAGCACATACTCAGAACAGGTATTCAGTTTTGTAAATAACATAAATACCAGGGAAGGTGGAACGCACGTTTCAGGATTCAGAACAGCCTTAACACGAGCAATTGTAAAATTCATTGAAGAGAACAATCTAATCCCTAAAAATTCAAAAATTAGCATAACAGGAGATGATGTTAGAGAAGGATTAACTTCAGTTATATCAGTAAAAGTCCCAAATCCTCAATTTGAAGGACAAACAAAATCAAAGCTCGGTAACTCTGAAGTAAGACCCGTTGTTACTTCCATTGTATATGAGGGACTTACTCAATTCCTTGCAGAAAGACCGGACATAGGAAAGAAAATCTCAGAGAAAGTTATAACTGCTGCAAGAGCAAGAGAAGCTGCAAAGAGGGCAAGGGAAATCACAAGAAGGAAAGGTATACTTGAAGAGTTCTCACTACCAGGAAAACTTGCCGATTGTTCAGAAAGGGATCCCGAAAAAGCCGAGCTATTTCTGGTAGAAGGAGATTCTGCGGGAGGAAGTGCAAAGCAGGGAAGAGATAGGAGATACCAGGCAATCCTTCCATTGAAAGGGAAAATCATCAACGTTGAAAAGGCAAGAGTTGAGAAAGTCCTATCCAACGATGAAATTAAGACAATGATAACCGCTCTTGGAACAGGCATTGGAAGCAACTTTAACATTGCAAAACTTAGGTACAACAAAATCATAATAATGACCGATGCTGATGTTGATGGAGCCCACATTAGAACGCTCCTTTTAACCTTCTTTTTCAGGCAATTCCCAGAATTAATTGAAAAAGGTCACCTGTACATAGCGCAACCGCCACTGTATAGAGTCAAAAAAGGGAAAAAGCAGATGTATGTTAGAAGTGAAGATGAACTTGAAAAGGTCGTTGCTGAACTTGCTCTTGACTCAATCTCCTTAATCGGAAAGGATGGGAAAGAAATAGAAAAGGAAAACGCTCAAAAAGTTATTGAAAGCATAAGGAAATTTAACGAATTAGTAACAACTCTCTCCAAAAGAAGAAATAGAGATATTGTCAATGCTCTATTAAGGATAAAAGCAGACTTTAAAGATTTATACGATGAAGGAAAAAGCAGAGAACTTGCAGAACAGGTAAAAGAAAACCTTTCACCTTCAATGAAAGACGTAACATTTACAATTTTGGAAGATAGAGAACATTGTGGGTACAAGATTTTATTTGAAATTCCAATTGATAAGTATTTAAAGAAAACTGTAACCATTGATGAGAAATTTCTGTCATCAGACCTTTTTAAAAGGGCGAGAAAACTAAAAGAACAAATTCAGGATATTATAGGACCTCCCCCTTATAAAACTTTAAAAGGTAAAAACGAACTCAAATTTCTAACACTTGAAGAGCTTTATAACTTCATAATCGCAACCGGAAAAGAGGGAGTATACATTCAAAGGTATAAGGGCCTTGGTGAAATGAATCCCGAACAATTATGGGAAACAACAATGAATCCTGAAAAGAGAATACTTCTTAAAGTCTCTATAGAAGATGCTGTAAAAAGCGATGAGATATTCACAATACTCATGGGAGATAAAGTTGAGCCAAGGAAGAACTTTATAAAGCAGTTTGCAAAAGAGGTAAGGAACCTTGATGTTTAGCTTTTTAGATATAAAATTATTTCCTGTTAATTAAACTTTCAGGGTCTGAAGAATGTTTAAACTTCTCTTTGTCTATGGCAGCTTAATGTCAGGACTTTCCGCCCATACATTTCTCCTTGACACAGATTTTATAAGTTACGGAATACTTTATGGGGCAAGGCTCATCCAGCTTAAAGAGGGATATCCTGCCGTAATTGAAGGAGAAGGAAGAGTTTTTGGAGAAGTTTACAAAGTTGATATAGCAACACTATCTGCAATTGACCTTTTTGAAGAGTTCTTTGAAGAATTTCCGGAAAAAAGCACATATATAAGGAAAATTAAACCAATAAAGCTAATCCCTTATGGTGACTTTGTTGACTCGTTTGTATACTTTCTCAATCCAGAAGTCTTAGAAGAAACAGACTTTACGGATGTCCCTTTCGGAAATTGGAGAGAATTCGTAAAGAAGTTAATGCTTCTGTAATCTGATATACTTTTAGTAAATAGATCGCCCAATTGGAGGCGAACGTGATTAATAGATACCTTGAGGAACTCGAAGAACTTAAGAAGAACTTCATAGAAATGTCTGATATGGCAAGAAGGATAATTTCAGATGCTATGGAATCGCTAATTAATAGGGATATTGAAAGGGCAAAAGCGACTTATGAATACGATAAGCTAATTGACCTTAAAGAGATAGAGATTGAAGAAAAGTGCGTCAGGATATTTGCACTCTATCAGCCCGAAGCAAGCGATTTAAGATTAGTTATATCGATTTTAAAGAGCATTACGGACTTGGAAAGAGTTGGGGATTTAGCAAGAGATATCTGTGAAATAGCTATATACCTTTCTGAATATGCACCAATAAAACCTTACGTTGACCTTCCAAGAATGTCGATAGTCGTAAGGGAGATGCTGAGAGATGCAATACTCTCCCTTCTCAAAGGTGATGATGAACTGGCGAGAGACGTTATAGAAAAAGATGAAATTGTTGATAGCTTCTATTCAAGGATAATGGAAGAGCTAATAGAAATTGTTGAAAATGACCCAAAAACTGCCCACATTGCCATCAAGCTTATACTCGTTTCAAGAGCCCTTGAAAGAGTTGGTGACCATGCAACGAACATTGCAGAGTATGCAATCTACCTTAAAACCGGTGAGGTTATAAAGCATAAAAAAGCTCAGGAATACCTTAAAGCTATTCTCAAATCTAAGGGGGAATAGGTGGAAAAACAAAATATCTCTGCAAAGATCTTCTTAACGTTGATTGTCTTATTTGCCTTTGGAACTATTTTAAGCAGCTCATTGGTTATCATAGATGCTGGAGAGGTAGGGGTTAAACTAAGGTTTGGGAAAATTATCTCAGAAGAACTTTTCCCCGGTATTCACTTTAAATTGCCTGGAGCTGAAAAGATAATTATCTTCTCAACAAGAGTTGAGAAGATTGACATGAGAGCGAAAACAGGAAACGCTATAGTAGCTTTGAGCATTGAGGGATTACCTGCAAGCCTTGATGTAACAATTCTTTACAGAATAGTACCTGACAAAGCAGATAGAATTTACAAAAACTATGGAATAAACTATGCAAACAAGCTTATCGTCCCTATTGCAAGAGAAGCAATAAGAAACGTTGTTGCGCAGTATAAAATTGAGGATCTCTACTCAACTAAAAGGGCCAAGCTTCAAACGAACATATATAAGGATATTAAAGAAAAACTGGAAAAGTGTGATATTGAAGTTGTTGATGTTCTCCTTAGAAATGTAAAACTCCCATCCAAGGTTGTTGAAAAGATAGAAGAAAAACTCAGAGCAAAAGAGGAAGCCGAAAAGATGAAATTTGTTATACAAAAAGAAAAACTTGAAGCCGAAAGAAAGATAACAGAGGCAAAGGGAATTGCTGAGTCAAACAGGATAATTGCAAATTCCCTTTCATCAGCATACTTACAGTGGTACTACCTGCAAACAATAAGTTCCCTTGCCAATAGTCCCAATAACACGTTTATAATTACTCCTTACGACTCAAAGCTCATACCTTTACTGAACCTTAACAAGAGCAGATAATGGGCGGAATTGCAAATCCATTGCAGTTCCTTTCATATGGATTTGGAACAAAAGCGCTAATTGCATCAGCACTCTCGGGTTTTCTCTGTGCATCCATAGGAACTTATGTGGTTCTTAGAAGAATGGCTTTTATTGGAGCTGGACTTGCACACATAGCTTTTGCAGGAATATCGTTTGGCCTCCTTTTAGGAAATGCACCGATAATCTGGGGATTGATATTTTCGGTCATTGCTTCAACCATGATCTGGTACCTAAGTCACAAGACGAAAATCCACTACGATATAACAATCGGAATTCTATTTTCAACCAGCATGGGACTTGCAATTTTATTTTTGGGAATTTCAGGAAAGTATAAATCTGAAGCCCTATCATACCTGTTTGGAAGCCCTCTTACCGTGAACGATCTTGACATAGCCATACTCATAACAGCAACCATAATAACAATTGCAATTTATGCCTTACTCTGGAAAGAGATTTACCTTACAACTTTCAGCGAGGAAATCGCAAAAGCCTCCGGCTACAAAACTGGACTAATAACTTTCATTATGAGCACAATTACAACAATAGCCGTTGTAATGTCAATGAAAGCAGTCGGTGCAATCTTAGTATTTTCTCTGTTAATAATACCCCCAGCATCTGCTTTTATCATGTCAAAAAGTTACTTTCAGATGCTCTGTCTCTCAGTAATTTTTGGAGTAACATCTGCGATATTTGGGACGTTAACTTCCTTCTCTTTAAATGTCCCTTCAGGTGCAGCTATAACAATAACTTCCTTCCTGCTGTTTACGGCAACGTACATTTTCAATAAAAAGCTAAGCTTATTCTAAACCTGAAGCCACCAAGAGAGCTTTAGCCTTTTCAAGAGTTTCCTGATATTCCCTTTCAGGTTCTGAATCCCAGACAATTCCAGCCCCAACCTGAATGTATCCCCTGTTTTCCCTAAAAAATAATGTCCTTATAACAATGTTTAAATCAAGGGTATCATTGAAACCGATGTAACCAACTGAACCCGTGTAAAGCCCTCTCCTCGTTGGTTCAAGCTCAGCAATTATCTCCATAGTCCTAACCTTTGGAGTTCCTGTTATTGTCCCTCCAGGAAACATGGCTTTTATCAAATCAATGCTACTTTTACCATCCATTAACTCGCCCCTAATATTTGAAACAATATGCATAACATGTGAATAAAGCTCTTTTACCATTAACTCATTTACCTCTACAGTACCATATCTACAAACTTTACCAAGATCATTTCTTTCAAGATCAACCAGCATGATATGTTCAGCCCTCTCCTTTTCCGAAAGGAAAAGTTCCTTCTCAAACCTTATATCCTCCTCTTTGTCCTTTCCCCTTTTCCTGGTACCAGCTATTGGCCTCGTTTCAACAAGTTTACCCTGCCTTCTTACCAACCTTTCTGGAGAACATGAGATGGCCTTAAAGCCATCAACGTCCATAAAAAAGGAAAAAGGAGAGGGATTTATGGATCTCAAACGATCGTAAAGAGCCAAGAAATCACCCTTGAAACTTATATCTATTCTTTGAGAAAAGTTTACCTGAAAAGTATCACCGGATGCAATGTAATCCTTTATCCTGTTAACACAAGAGATAAAATAATCCTTGGTAATGTTAAAACCTAAAATTCCTGACTCAAATTCTGAATCAAAAACCCTCTCCTTGGATAGGTTCAAACGCTCATGGGACAAACTAATCTGCCAAACTTTTCTTTTAATATTGTCAAAAACTAAAGTTATCTCCGGAACGAAAAAGTACATATCTGGGAAATTAAAATCATCCTTCTGAAAAGATTGTATTGATTCTATATACTTATTTGCATCGTAAGATATAAAACCATAAACACCAAAGGGGATATCCAGTTCAACATTGTATTTTCCCTTGCATAAATTAAAGAACTCCTCAAAAGCAAGGAAAATATCTCCTTCAAAATCTTTCGCATGAAATTTCTCAACTTCCCCGATACATATAAAGGAATACCTACCAGTACTTTCATTTACATTGGCAGAATCAAGAAAAAGCCTCACAGGATAACCAAAACTGGAAAGCTTCCTGAATACTTTATAAGGCGAATTCCACTCAAGCTCTTTTACAACCAAATACCCTCCTGATTTTAAAAGAATTTATGATATTATTTTCCTTCAGCAATTGGGAGGCAAGAATGAAACTGTCAGGCGCTGAAATCTTCCTTCAAGCTCTAATGTTAGAAGGAGTAGAGTATATCTTCGGATATCCTGGAGGTGCAGTTTTAGACATCTATGATAGGCTAACTTACACACCGCTCAAACACATCTTAACAAGGCACGAACAGGGAGCAGCTCACGCTGCGGATGGTTATGCAAGAACTACAGGAAAAGTTGGAGTGTGCCTTGCAACATCTGGACCTGGTGCAACAAACCTTGTTACAGGATTAGCAACTGCTCAAATAGATTCAGTACCAATTGTTGCATTTACAGGAAATGTTCCAACATTCATGATAGGAAATGACGCTTTTCAAGAAGTTGACACTGTCGGGATAACAAGACCTATAACGAAGTATAACTTCCTTGTAAAAGATGTAAATAAACTTGCTGATACAATTAAAAAAGCCTTTTACATAGCAAAAAGTGGAAGACCTGGTGTCGTTTTGGTTGATCTCCCCAAAGACGTAACAAGAAACATTGCGGACTTCTTTGAAGAAGAGTATAAGCTACCCGTAAACATCAGAAGTTACAAACCAGTTAAAAAGGGACATCCAGGACAGATAAAGAAAGCGGCAAAAGCTATTGCCAAATCAAGGAAACCGGTTCTCTACGTTGGGGGAGGTGTAATATCATCAGGAGCATCTCAACTAATAGTTGAACTGTCGGAAGTCGCTTCAATACCTGTCGTAAACACATTAATGGGTCTTGGAAGCATACCAGGGAACCACCCTTACTTTCTCGGAATGTTAGGGATGCATGGAAGCTATGCAGCAAACATGGCGGTTACAGAGTGTGACCTCCTTATAGCTGTTGGTGCAAGGTTTGATGATAGAGTTACAGGAAAACTTTCAGAATTTGCTCCTAACGCCCAAATTATACACATAGATGTTGATAGTGCTGAAATAGGGAAAAACAAACCAGTTGATATACCAATCGTTGGGGATGCAAAACTTGTCCTTGAGGAACTACTTCCCGAAGTTAAAAAACAGATTGAGAAAAACGGTGAAGCTTTAATGCTAAGAGATAAATGGATTATGAAAGTTAAGAGCTGGGCAGAGAGATACCCCTTCTATTACGAGCCAAACGACAAGATAATAAAACCGCAATTTGTTATCGAAAAGATATATGAACTCACAAAAGGGGAAGCAATCATTACCACTGATGTCGGACAGCACCAGATGTGGGTTGCTCAATTTTATAAGTTCAGATATCCGAGACAGCTTGCAACATCAGGTGGACTTGGAACAATGGGATTTGGGCTGCCGTCATCCATTGGAGCAAAGATAGGAAATCCAGATAAGACAGTATTTTGCATTGCTGGAGATGGAAGCTTTCAGATGAACATGCAGGAACTTGTAACTGCAGTTCAGTACAGAGTCCCCATAAAAGTTGCGATAATAAATAACAACTTCCTTGGAATGGTCAGGCAGTGGCAGGGCATATTCTACGATAGAAACTATTCACAGGTAAGTCTCAACATCCAACCGGACTTTGTAAGGCTTGCTGAAAGTATTGGTGCTGTTGGTCTCAGGGCAGAAAAGCCATCTGATGTTGAAAAAGTCATTAAAGAAGCTCTTTCAATCAATGATAAACCTGTAGTTATAGACTTTGTTGTTAACAGCGAGGAGGATGTTTTACCAATGGTTCCTCCAGGCGGTGCTCTAAAAGAGATGATATTGCCAAAGTATGGTAAGAAAGCTGTCCAAAAAGTAGTTTAAGGAGCAAAAATGGATAAAACTTACAGAAGGCATGTCATAAGCGTGCTGGTTGAAAACCAACCTGGAGCTTTGGCAAGGATCATCGAACTTTTCAGCGCAAGGGGCTACAACATAGACAGCTTAAACGTCGGTAACACAGAAGATCCTACGATTTCACGCCTAACAATGGTCGCTCGAGGAGATGAACACACCATTGAACAGATAGTAAAACAACTCAGAAGGCTCGTTGATGTATTCAAAGTAAGAGATTTAACCGATAGGAAGAAGCTCGATAGAGAGCTTCTCATCGTTAGACTTTCGGCAGATAGTGAATGGAAAAAGAACGAACTTATGAGGCTTAAAACCATATTTGGGGCAAGTATTGTTGATGTCTCCGAAGATACGTACACAATTGAGCTAACTGGTGATGAGGAACAGATAGATGCGTTTTTAGAACTTGTAAAG
>CAZJFY010000035.1:0-8624 GCA_964545225.1 uncultured bacterium
GCTGAGGCTCGAGCAGGTCTGAAAATGAGAAGAAAACCTCTAAAAAAAGAGGATATTATAGAGAGCTCTTGGAATAATGAGGAAAGAGACTACATATACAGAATAAAAGATGATTACAAGCAAATAGTTATTGACTGGGTAAAAGGTGAAAATTTATGGATAAAAGAAGAAATAGTATAAGCTCTCTGGCGACTTCCGATAACGGTAGACATACGGCTACGCTCCGCCCAAATTCGACAAAGCCGAACTTCGCATGTCCACAAAACGTTATACTGAAATGCTAAAAGAAGTCCGCATATTCATAAATACCAACCTGATAGAACATCCAGTATGTAATCTTATGTGTTCTTTTCATACTTTTACAACCTCTTCTAGAATGTACTTTCCAATATGCGATTTAAGTGCTTTTTTTGAAACCAGATCAACTTTTCTATCTATTAACTTGCTCAGATATTCCTCCAGTTCGAGAAACTTAAAAAATCCTATTGGCCTTTCAAATTCAACCAATATATCAACATCGCTGCTCTCTTTTGCCTCACCTCTAACAAAAGAGCCAAAAATACCGATTTCCTTAACGCCATATTGCTTTTTAAGTTCATCTTTGTGTTTTTCTATAATTTCTTTTATCCTACTAAGTGAGTTTTCCATTTCTGTCACCAATCACCTTGTTTTTTCCAGCTCTGCTAAATTTGGGTAAAGGTGCAAAGCACTGTAAACAGAAATACCAGTTTTCTCATGGTCTCTTCGTTCAGTTACCTTTGTCTTAAAATGTTAACTGTTTCAATGTCAACCACCATATTATCCCATGCAGCTACAGTTCTTATTCCTGTGTCCTGAGTTATTTGATCTGCTATCTCCCATGGTTTTGCCCTTACCATGGTCATACCAAAGTGCGTCAGTATAGCAAGCCTCGGTTTTATGGCTGAAATTATCTTTACACTATCATCAACACAAAGGTGAGGAACGTGAGGTTTTTCTTTTAGAAAAGTGTTGTTTATTATCAAGATATCCTTTGCTTCCATATAATGGTTTTCAAGCCCTTCAAAGTACTTTGTGTCAGCTATGTAGCCAATCTTCCTGCTTCCCTTAAGAATAGCTCCATACGTTTCTACTCCGTGAACATGTTTAACAGGAAATGTTATCTCAACGTTTCCGTCAAGCTGAAAACTGCTTCCCTCCTTTATTATTACCGTTTCTTTTAAATTCCCCCTTGTAAATTTCAGAACGACCGAATCGTAGTCTATTGCGTCGCCTGGACAAAAGAGTGTTCCCTTTTTCCTTTTACCGCCGAGCGTTAACGCTTCTAAGATGTGGTTTATATCTGCACAGTGGTCAAGGTGTCTGTGGGAAAGAACGATATAATCAAGCCATTCTGGATGAAGTCCCTTTTTGTGAGCATATATTAAAGCTCCCGGTCCCGGATCAAAGTGAATATTCACTCCATCAAGGTTTATCCAGAATCCTCCTCCCTGTCTCAAAAGTCCAAAAGCAACGTACCTTGCACCTGCTGTTCCAAGAAATATTAACTTGTTCTTTACAGATTCCCTGTTGAATTTCAATACCTATCCCTTTTTTCGGAACTTTTCTCTTACCTTTTCAGCAACGAAAGGGGTAACGAAACAGTCTATGCTCCCTCCATAAAAAGCGATTTCTCTAACCACCGAAGAGCTAAGATAAGCGTATTCATCTGATGGCATGAGGAAGACAGTCTCTATTTCTGGGTATAGCTTTCTGTTAACGTAGGCCATCCTGAATTCGTGATCCATATCAGAGACAACCCTTATTCCTCTGATTATTGCAACTGCATTTTCCCTTTTTGCGAACTCAACAAGAAGTGAATTAAAAGTTTTAACCTCAACTCTGTCAATCAGTCCCACGTATTTGAGGCTTTCCTCAAACATCTCTTTCCTTTCATCAGAGGAAAAAAATGGCTTTTTAAGGGGATTTTCGGCAATTCCGATTATAAGTTCCTGAAATATTTCAATACCTCTTCTTACGATGTCAAGGTGACCGTAAGTTACAGGGTCAAACGTGCCGGGATATATAGCTCTTTTAATCATATCTTTCCTGCCTCACAGGTAACCTTTGATGTATCAACTATTATCTCACCTGTCATCTGTGAAGGAATCTCAATTCCAAGGATGTGGAGAATTGTCGGCGCTATGTCTGCTAAGATGCCAACAACAGGAATACCTGCAAACTCTTCCGGTATTTCTACCTCTTTCCCCTTTCTCCTTTTAACTCTGAACTCTCCACAGGTTTCCTTTACAACTAAAAAGGGCACAGGGTTTGTTGTATGGGCTGTCCATGGTTTTCCGGTTTCCGGGTCAATCATCTGCTCAGCATTTCCGTGATCTGCCGTGACTATGCAAACTCCTCCGTTTCTTAAAGTTTCCTTGACAACTTTCTTCAAACACTCATCAACTACTTCTATAGCTTTTATTGTAGCTTCAAGGTTGCCCGTGTGTCCAACCATATCAGGGTTTGCAAAGTTTAAAACAATGAGTTTGTATTCCTCAGCCTTTATCCTCTCAACAACTTTATCCGTTACTTCATAAGCACTCATCTCAGGTTTCAAATCGTAAGTTGCAACCTTTGGAGATGGTACAAGAATTCTATCTTCTCCAGGAAAAGGTTCCTCCCTTCCTCCGTTAAAGAAGTACGTTACATGAGCATACTTCTCTGTTTCAGCTATTCTTAACTGTTTAAAACCAGCATTTGAAATCACCTCTCCTAAAACCATTTCAAGCGTTTGCGGCGGAAATGCAACATCAAAGGGGAATGTTTCATCGTAAAGCGTCATGGTTGCAATGTATGCTGGTTTTTCCCCTTTCCTTTCAAAGCCACTGAAATCATCAAGTCCAACAGCAGATACAATCTGACGCATTCTGTCTGCCCTAAAGTTAAAAAAGAAAACGGAGTCGTTTTTATCAATGAGGCAATCCTTGGAGATAACTGTTGGAAGAACAAATTCGTCAGTTTCTCCTCTTTCGTAAGCATCTTTTAGAGCTTTTATAGGATCACTTTCCCTTTGACCTTTTCCTAAGACCATTGCATTATAAGCTTTTTCTGTTCTGTCCCATCTTTTATCCCTGTCCATGTAGTAGTATCTGCCACCAAGGGTTGCGATTTTTCCAATTTCAAGTTCATTCATCTTCCTTTGAAGGGCTAAAATGTATTTTTCAGCGGATTTTGGAGGGGTATCCCTTCCATCAAGTATTGCATGAACGCAGACGTTATTTACACCCTTTGTTTTTGCAAGTTCAAGAAGGGCAAAAAGATGTTCAATGTGGCTGTGAACTCCTCCATCCGATAACAGACCTACAAGGTGGACTTTGCTATTTTTCCTTTTTGCAGTGTCAAAGACTTCGTTTATAACTTCATTGCTAAAGAAATTCCCATCTTTTATAGCTTTAGATATTCTTACAATATCTTGATAGACAATTCTTCCAGCACCTATGTTCATATGCCCGACTTCAGAGTTTCCCATCTGTCCAGGCGGAAGACCGACAGCTTCCCCAGATGCAATTAAGAGCCCTTTAGGATAGGTTTCCCACAGGTAATCCCAAAAAGGCGTGTTCGCAAGAGCTATAGCGTTTCCCTCTTTTTCAGGGCTATATCCAAAACCGTCTAAAATTATCAACGTTAGAAATTCTGCCATATCGTCTCCTTGTTGAGAATTGTTACTAATAAATTATATCTTTTTCCTGCACTGTTTGGCTTCTTCAAAGAATTTCTGCAGTTCCCTTTTATTTGCGTCTTTAATCAACCTTTCAGCTTTTTCTATTGATGACTTGAAAACCTTAAGGGCTTCAAGGATATTCTCTCTGTTCTCAATACAGATATCTCTCCACATTACAGGATCGCTTAAAGCAATTCTCGTAAAGTCTCTAAATCCTCCACCAGCAAACTGAAACAGGTCAACTCCAATACCTCTGGAAAGTTCAGCAATGCTATCAACCATTGAGTAAGCAACGACGTGCGGTAGGTGGCTTACTGAAGCAAAAACCTTGTCGTGAAGGAATGGATCCATTTCAATCACTTCTGAGCCAAGAGACTTCCATAAATCTGAAACTTTTTCCTTAGCTTCTCTGTCAGTATTTTCCGTGGGAGTTATTATGAATTTTGCCCTTTCAAAGAGTCCCTCAACGGCATTTTCAACACCTGATTTTTCCGTTCCAGCTATTGGGTGTCCTCCTACAAAGGGAGCAATTCCATCCAAAATCTCTTCACACATGTAAACAAGGTGTCCTTTAACGCTTCCAAGATCTGTAACAATAGCCTTCTTCTTAATGTTTTTCTTGATGCTTTCAACTACACTTCTGTAAACTCCTACGGGGGTAGCAATCACAATAAGGTCTGAATCTGAAAGTATTTCATAGCTTGTACTTCCTTCATCTACTACTTTAGATGCTATTCCTTTTTCAATAGCTTTTTTGTTTATATCAACTGCCTTTATCTTCCCTTTAAAGCCATGCCTTTTCAGGTTTAAAGCAAAAGAACCGCCTATTAAACCAAGACCAATAACTGTTATGTCTTTAAACGAACTTTCCAACTCAACTCTCCATTGCTCTGACTATGGAGATAATTTTACATGAATTCTCAAGAGCAGACAGGTACATAAAAGCTTCTTCGAGGGACTTTCCTACTGTAAAGGGACCATGTGACCTGATAATTACGGCTTTTGAAGTCTTAAGGTATTCAACTATTTTCTCCGCTACTTCGTCCGATGCTATAACTTTTTTGGCTTTAAGAACGGGAACATTCCCCAGAATGAGCTTTGATTCGGAATCAAGAAACTCAAGTTTTTCCGCATTAATTGAAACTGCAACTGTGTAAGGAGGATGAGCATGTACAACTGCCTTTACTTCTGGAAGGTGGTTGTATATAGACCTGTGAACCTTTAGTTCCATTGATGCTTCCTTGTCAAGCTCAGGGTTTGGTTCAAGTGTAGTTGCAACGATGTCATCTTTCGTAAGACAGCAGAGCATTTTTCCCGTGGCTTTTATAAGGATGAAGTCATTGAACCTTACACTTATGTTTCCTCCATGACTGTCCGTTAATCCTGATTGATATATCAGTTTTCCGAACTTAACAATTTCACTTTTCAGTTTCTCTATTTCGCTTTCAAAATTTAACAATTAAACCTCCATAAAAACCAGGTTATACTTGAGATTGAGAATTTCAGAAAAAACCTTGAGGGATTCTATGTGTTCCTCCTTTAAATCGTAGTTAAGATATCTGTAATACTTCATGCATTCAGATTCCGTTATGGACGCTCTTTTACTGAAGGTTTTACATATTTCATCAAGCATGGAGGTTCCGATTTTCTTTGATTCAATTAGTTTCTCGTGAAACTCCTTAACTTCTTTTTGTCTTTCCTCAAAGGCATTTCGTCTTACCGCCCACAGTGCAAAAACAAATGGAAGCTGGTACATGTTGAACCATTCTTCCCCTAAATCGTAGATAAACTTGAAATTTTTCCTTTTCATTATTTTAAAGGCTTCATCGCCTATTGAGAGAACTGCTGTTGCGTTTTTTGGAAGATTACCTTCCTTTAAACTGTAATACTTATAATTTGGCTCAATCCCGTACTTTTCCCTTAAGAGAAATTCAATTAAAGCCTTTGAGGTCATTGAGCTTTTTGTAAGCCAGACATCTTTCCTGTGAAGCTGATGGATTGGGAGCTGGGAGAAAAAAAGGACGCTCATAACTTTTCCGATTGATGAAATTGAAACGTCAGGAAAAATGATGTAGAGATTGCTGTTTTTCAAACACTCAAAAGATGAAACAACTGAGATATCAAGTTCTCCTTCTCTGAGTTTCCTGTTCAGTTCAGAAGGGACATCTTCAATGAAAGTGCAGTTACATTTAACAGTACCCTTAATAAATCCGTAATAAACCGGAATTGTATTTATGTATTCAATCTTTCCAACTTTTAGCATTCCTGTACCTCAAGACGAGAGAAAGCGTAATTAGGGTAATTGACAACGATATGCCATTTGCACCTATGAGTATTGGGTCTTTCTTCAAAATTCCGTAAAGGAACCACAGGAAAAGTCCAGTTGCAACCTGAGCAATCATTATGACGCTAATACCTGCAGTTTCTCTTGTCTTTAAGAGTTTTATGAGTTGAGGAATAAAACCAAACGTTGTCAGAATTGCCGCTAAAACTCCTATTGGTTCAGCTATAGGCATCTCTTACCCTCTCAAGCATTCTACAAACAGAGCAAATTTCGGAAGTTGTGGGCATTCCACATACCTTGCACTCGTTTAATTTAAGCTCTTCCTTTAACTCTTTTTCAAAAACGGGCTTTCCCTTTTTGAGAAATTCTTTATAAAACCTTAATTTCGTTCCTGGCATTTCATGTTCAAGGTAGGAAAGCGATGTTTTATAAATCCTTGAAGTTGCTTTCTTGCCTTTTGGACAGCCTGTTTCCATAAATTCAATCCTGTTTAGAATTGCGTAGCTTACAGTCTCCTTTTCAGTTAAGAAGCAAAAAGGTTTAACTTTTTTTGCAAATCCGTATTCTTCTGGGAGAACCGGATGCTGCCTTCCAAGGTACCCTATTTCCCACCTTGTAACGTTTGAGAGCAGCAGGGCAGATTCATCATCAAGGTTGTGTCCTGTAGCTATCACTTTAAACTCTCTTTCCCTCGCAATTCTGTTCATTATATATCTCTTGAACGTTCCACAAACAGAGCAAACGTCACTTCTTCCTGTTCCTTTCGCTATCTCCTCAATTGTAAAACCAAATTCCTCTTTTAAGTTTAGAACGTGGAGAGTTCTATTTATCCTTTTCGAAAAATTTTGACATATTTGCAAAGATTTACTTGAATAGTCCCATTCTTCAATCCCAAGGCTTATATGAAGTCCTTCAACATCATATCCGAGTCTATGGAGTACGTACCACAGGGAAAGGCTATCCTTTCCGCCAGAAACAGCAACAAGCAGTTTGTCCTTCCTGGTAAACATTTTAAAGTCTTTGATTGTCCTCTCAACGTATCTTTCAAACCACTGTATAAAGTGCTGCTTGCAGAGGGCGAGTTTGTGATGTCTTATAAAAATTACGGCTTTTTCTCTTTTTCCTTTTGTTTTACAAATTTTGCATAACACTTCATCCTCTTGATGTTGCAACTATTATTTTTACTTTCTCTCCGCTTTTAACCCTGTCATCATCACAGAGCAACTCTCCGTTTCTAAGAACAACGGCTGTTTCAGGAAAAAATCCGAGCTTTTCAAGAAGGTTATCAACCCTTATGGAATCCTTCTTTATTTCAACTTCCTTAATCTCTCCAAGTACCTCAACTTGTACCTTTCCCATGAGCTAATTATACAGGTGCTTTTCAATTTGTGAACCGTTTGTGGTCAGTCAACCCTGAAAAATAATACTTTCAAATTTCTGAAGTGTATGTAGTTTTTTTAAACTTTCATCGTATATAGTAAGGTTTTTGATCTCCCTGCTCCATACGCTTTTCAAAATTTGAAGGCGATTCTTAATCACTTCTCTTTTAGGTTTTATTAGTTCCATCTCTTTTTTCAGTTCATCTGGACAGCATTCCCAGACAGCAACCGTATCAACAATATCCCTTACTTTCAAGCTTTCTGCCCGGTAGAAAAGCTTCTTTATCACAATTTCACAGGGAGTTTCAACCTGTATAGTTTCACCAATAACGACTTCCACCGTATAGGGTTTTGACGTTAAAAGGGGAGATACTATAAAGTCTATTTGTTTACCGTCCGGAAGGTATAATTTTATGAAGTTTGATTGTTCTGTATAGCTTTTAGAAAGTTTTTCAGCAAGGGCATTAACTCTGGGAGAAAAATGAGTTAGAAGCATGGCGTTCCAGAAAAATATATCCACATCTACACTTTCCCGATGATGTAATCTGAAACTTAAGGCACTTCCGCCTCCCCATGTCCATTCAGAATAAGGTATTCCTTCGTGACGTATAAGGCTGATGGCGGTTCTTAAAGTATCTCTCCAGAGCATTAAAACTCCCAGAGTCTTTCGAGTTCTCTATTTACGGCATAAGGCTTTATACATTTTTCATAAAATGTTTTCAATTCTTCAAGGGTTATCCCATGATTAAGACAAAAATTCCATATTGCTTCCACCGTGTTATCTGTAAAAAAATCTATTACTTGCAGTAGCTTACCCCTCTTTATTTTACAGGTTTTAACAGCTTCTACTATATCATCTGCCGTTATCCAGTGTTCCTTTTTGAATGAAGAATTAGCCGTAGCTATTGCGAGTTCAGTTAAATCCTTCATCTTTTATTTATTCTCCCTTTTGCTATTAAAATTATTGCAGCAGGACTTTGTTTCAAGCTGGTTGATATAATTTCACCATCAAGCCAGACGGAGCGGGAGTATGAACCACTTTTTGAAAAAAATTCCACTGTTCAGCTCACTAAACGATAGGCAACTTAAACTCCTTGAAGATATAGCTATTGAAAAAAGCTATAAGAAGGGAAGCATAATATTTACGACAGGCATGAAAGCTGACGGGTTTTACGTTCTTAAATCTGGAAAGGTGAAGATTTTCAGAAGCAGGGGAGGGAAGGAACAGATAATTAAAGTTTTTGAGCCTCCCTCCATGTTTGGAGAAGCAGGGACGTTC
>CAZJFY010000036.1:0-8271 GCA_964545225.1 uncultured bacterium
GAGATTAGGCCTCCCATGGCGATAAGCCAGTAAGGTCCCTGGGAGACTACCAGGTTGATAGGCCGCAGGTGGAAGCCCGGTGACGGGTGGAGCTGAGCGGTACTAATTGGCCGAGGCCTCAGCCATTTTAAACCGTTCCCCTGTTGAGCTGTTAAGGAAGTCCTGGTGCCCATAGCGGCGGGGAAACACCCGATCCCATTCCGAACTCGGAAGTTAAGCCCGCCAGCGCCGATGATACTGCCTGCGGGAGCAGGTGGGAAAGTAGGGCGGTGCCAGGACTTTTTTCTTTTATAGTGATTTCCTTGCAAAAGCGTTCAGGCTTAGTTCATCAGCTCCTTCAAGGAGAAATTTCCTGTAACCGGTAAATGCAACCATTGCTCCGTTATCAGAAGTATATTCAATATCAGGTACTATCACTTCAACGTTTTCAATTTGGTTAAGGAGCTTTCTCAAAAAGGAATTTGCAGAAACTCCTCCTGAAACGCTTAAAGTTTTTATTCCTGTTGTTTTGATTGCCAACTTAACTTTATCTATTAGGTAAGTAATGGCAGTTTCCTGGAAAGATGCTGCTATTTGTTCCTTTGGATATCCTTTTTCTATTAAAAACCTTGTTGCTGTTTTAAGTCCGCTGAAGCTGAAGTTTAAACCCTGTACTTTAGGTTTTGGTAGGCTTAATAACTCCCCTTTAAACTCTGAATGGATTTTATCTATTATTGGACCACCTGGATATCCAAGTCCAAGCATTTTCGCTACTTTATCGTAGCTTTCGCCTACTGCATCATCAAGGGTTTTACCAATAGTTTCATAGTTCCCTAAGGAGTTAGCAACTACTATTTGTGTATGTCCTCCACTTACTACCAAGGAGATAAAGGGGAATTTTAGTTCTCTGCCAATGAAGGGTGAGAGAATATGAGCTTCAATGTGATGAACTCCTTTGAAAGGTGTACCAAGAGAAAACGCGAGGCCTTTCCCAAATGTTAATCCAACTAAAAGTGCAGGTAAAAGTCCTGGTGCATAAGTTGCTGAAACGAGGTCAATTTCATTGATATTGATTTCTGAAGCTTTTAAAGCCTCAGAGAAGATGGTGTCTATGTTTTCAATGTGTTTCCTTGCTGCAATTTCTGGAACTACTCCACCAAATTCAGCATGGAAGACGTGTTGGGATGAAACGAGGTTGGAAAGTACTCTATTGGTTTTTCCATCGTAAACTGCGATGGATGTATCGTCGCATGATGTATCTATTCCCAATACTATCATTATCTCCTCTTTAAAACTATTACCTGATTTCTAATGCTTTTTACTGTAAGGTTGAAAAGGTCTCTGAGTTCCTGGTATTTATTAGCAGGAATCTTTTCTTTTCTTAGAACCATCTTTGAATGGAATTTTAAGGTGCTGCCGTTTAACTTAATCCATTCAGCTTTTAAACTTCCAACGCTATTTCTGTAATAGAAGGGTTCTGGTATGAAGTAAACTTTATAGTCTTTTGGAAGCTTTAACAGGACGAAAGATTCTTTCATCATTTTGTATCCGACAATGTAAGGGTATTTTCTGCTTCTGGAAGCGACCAAATTAACGATTCTTGAATAATCTGGTGCAGGGGCATGGATAAGCATCATGTGTTCTGTTTTTGTTCCAAAAACTCTGTCATTTCCTGAAATGGTTACCTTTACAGTTTTAATGTTCAAGTCGTTGAAATTGCTAAGTTCAAATGAGTCAACATCAAAACCTGGAGAAATTTTAGAGGCAAGTTCTTCAATATGCCTTCTCCTTGATTCTATTGTAGACCTTCTGAGTTTGTGTCTTTCAAACTCTGCATATACGCCTTTGTAAATGAACTGAAGGGTTCCTTCTAAACTTCCATTTTCATTAATAGTAAATTCCCCGTTAAATCCTTCTATGTTTGAGTTTGGTGGAAAAACAGGAGTTTCCGCTATGATTGCTTTCTTATTTTTAACAATTAAAACTTTTCTTCCTTGGTCGCCTGGTGGTAATTCTCCAAAAGGAACGACATCATCTGTTGTATCAAGGAAGATATACTTATTTCCCCTTTCTATTGCTGCAATTTCGTGGTTAAAGGATGTTGGCTTTGGAATATCAGTATCAAGGTTAGCAATGCTTTTTGTCGGTATAAGAACGGGATATGCTTTTACTCCTATAACCTTTAGCATAGCAATCAGGAGAGTTGCGTGATCTTTGCAATCTCCATATCTATTCCTCAAAATCTCTGAAGCTTTATGGGGCTTATAGCCATTTATTCCAAATTCCATCCCGACATACCTTATGTTTTGAGTAACAAAGTTATAGATTGCTTTTATCTTTTCCTCTTCATTTTTCATTCCATTTGTTATTTGCAAGGTAATTTTTTCGATATTTTTATCTGGCTTTAGTGCTTTTTCTGAAAGGTTAAAGTACCAGGAGGCTACCTTATCCCATGATTTTACAGAAGATATGACAACTTTTTTTGTGACTTCATCCAGGGGTGGCATGCTCGGTTCTCTGTCAATCGGGGGGATATTTTTAAGTCGCCATTCATACCTTATGAATCTTCTACCCTTTGTTATTTTAGGTTTGATGTTTTCCATGTTGTACTGCTTAAGCTTAAACTTCCGCTTAACCGGAATCCTTGCAATGAAAGTTGCTTCTTTTATTGGGTATTCATCTTGAAAATAGTTTTCAGCCCAAAATTCCCCTTTCATAAAGGGTTTAATTGTTTCAATCTGGAATGCATATTTTATGATGGCTCCCTTTGATACTGCAGGCATTGATATTGTTTGATATTTAAGGTCCGAGTATATGGGAGCTTCAGAACGAAATGGGGGATAAACTATGTTAAAGGCTTTCTTTGAAGGCCATACCTTTTTTCCATTGGGTAACTGAGTATAGGCGTATAGAATCTTTACCCTTTGATGTTCACTTGAGAAAGGTATAACAATTTCTCCAAATTCTTTAATCCCTTTGTAATCTGTGATTTTTATTGCTTTTTCCTCTTTCCATATCTTCCTTCCAGAACTGTAAAAGGTTACACTGGAGTGGTCGTAGAGAATTATTGCTCCCTTTGATGTTTCTCCATAGCTATTTGCAGAGAAGAAAAGCAGTAGAAACAAAATTAGAACTTTCTTCATCTTCCCTCCTATCCGATATCTATAAGGTCAAATTTTTCACCGTACCTGTTAAGAATGATTTTTTTAAGGTTTTCAAGCCCCTTTAAGTGGGGATTATTTTCTATTAGGTTAGCAGCTTTTTCCCTTGCAATGCTGAGTATTTTGTAGTCCCTTAATATGTCAGCGATTTTAAAGTCTCCAATTCCTGATTGTCTGGTGCCAAAAATCTCTCCCGGTCCCCTAAAGTTGAGGTCTTCTTCTGCTACTTTAAATCCGTTGTTTGTGTTTTCAAGGACTTTAAGTCTTTTTATGGCGTCATCCTTTATGTTTCTGCTGGCTATTAAGAAGCAGAAGGATTGTTCTTTGCCTCTTCCGACTCTGCCTCTTAACTGGTGAAGCTGTGCAAGCCCAAATCTTTCAGCGTGTTCAATAATCATAACAGTTGCTTCTGGAACATCAACACCAACCTCTACAACAGTTGTTGAAATTAAAATCTGGATTTCACCAGTTTTAAAATCTCCCATAGCTTTGTCCTTCTCTTCCTGTTTCATTCTTCCATGCAGGAGCCCAACTTTAAATTCCTTAAAGTTTTGTTTCCAGTAGTCGTACATCATTGTAGCAGCTTTTAGTTCAAGCTTATCAGATTCATCAATTAAAGGGTAAATGATGTAAACTCTATGTCCTTTCAGGAGTTCTCCTTTTAAAAATTCATGAATTCTTTCTCTTTCATCCTCAAAAAGGAATTTTGTTATTATAGGTTTCCTTCCCTTCGGAAGTTCATCAATTATAGATATATCAAGGTCTCCATAAACAGTCATGGCAAGCGTTCTCGGTATTGGCGTCGCTGTCATTACAAGAACATCTGGAATCCCCCCTTTTTTCTTGAGTTCAGCTCTCTGCCTGACCCCAAACCTGTGTTGTTCATCTACGATGACAAGTCCCAAGTTTCTAAACTCTACGTGCTCCTGAATGATTGCGTGAGTTCCTATAACTATATTTAGATTGCCGGATTTAATTTCATCCGTTATTCTCTGTTTCTCCTTCTTTTTGAGACTTCCAGTCAGAATACCTATGTTTAAGTTTAGGTTTTTAAGGAATTGGTTAAACTTTTGAAAGTGCTGTCTTGCCAGTATCTCTGTTGGAGCCATTATTGCTACCTGATATCCATTCTTAGCAGCTATGAAGGCAGAAAGTGCTGCAACGACAGTTTTCCCGCTTCCCACATCACCTTGAATGAGTCTATTCATCGGTTCCTGCTTTTGCATATCGTTTATTATCTCTTTAATGACTTTTTTCTGAGCATCGGTTAGGTTAAACGGGAGTTGATTTTCAAAATCTCTGACCCATTCATTTTTAACTTTAAATTCAATTCCTTTATTTTCTTTTAAAGATTTTCTGTGGAGTAGAATAGCTGCTTGAAAGATGAAGAACTCATCAAAGATTACTCTTTGCTGATAGGATGTCTTAAAGTTCATGAGATCGTAAACTCTGTCATTTTCAGGGAAATGAATGTGCCATATGGCTT
This sequence comes from uncultured bacterium, assembly GCA_964545225.1. GTDB lineage: Bacteria > Aquificota > Aquificia > Desulfurobacteriales > Desulfurobacteriaceae > CAZJFY01. Next base: position 4,627 of record CAZJFY010000036.1, read on the forward strand.
TTCCAATATTTGGTAAATTAAGTTCTTCAATTAGGTTTTCTGGGAGATATTCAGGAAATTTTGGAGAATACTCGTTTACTATTGATCTAATATCAGATCTTATTGTTGTTTGTCTTAAGCTTTCACTTGAATGGTAAAAGGGAAGGACTGTTCCAAGTCTGTTTAATCTTCCTTTACTTTCATCAAAGATTTCAATTTCGGGGTGGACCATTGTAAATGTTCCAAATTTCCTTTTTACAGTTCCAAAAGATAATACTTCCTTGTTAAGTTCTTTTGCTTTTTCAAATAATTTCTTGTAGTAATTGAGGACTCTTTCTTGAAGGAATATGAGGTTTATAGTTCCAGTTCTATCATAAATAATAACTCTTAAAATCCTTTTTCTCTTTTTATATGTCTTTTCAATTGTTGCATTTATAACCTTTCCCTTGACCATGGTGGTCATTTCAGGCTTTAATGAGCTAATGGGGACTATGGTTGTTCTATCTTCATACCTGAATGGGAAAAAGTATAAAACATCTAAGAGAGTTTTTATGCCAAGTTTTTTTAGCCTTGAAGCTCTTTTGTTATTTGTAATTCTTTCAATTGGTTTGAAGAACTCTTCAATGGGTAAATGCTTTTTGCTTTGGAAACGCTCTTTTCTTTGAGAAATTACTCTTTCCTTAGAGATTTCCTTTTCCCTATCTCTTTCAATCTCTTCGGGAGAGAACTTTAAAGTCAAAACAGTATGTAATTCCTTCAAGAACTTTTTCTTCTCATCTTCAGGAAGTTCAGGGTATGTTTCAAGGAATGATTGAACTTTGTCTACCCACCTCTTCCTTTTGGTATCAAGATAGGGTTTTAGGTCTTCAAAGTAAAGTGATAGCACCTTTTCTGGATCTTTAACCCTTTTGAAGAGTTTAAAGTTCTCCGATACCAAAACATTTAGAAGATTCTTAAGCCTTTTAAGAGTTTTGTTCATAGCCTATAAATTTAGGTTATAATTCAGGTTCTGTGGATATTTAGTTTAGGGGTTATTACATGAAAAAGGTTTGTCCGATTTTCGTTCTTATTCTCCTTTTTTCCTGTGTGCCGAAGATTAAAAAGAAACCTGAAACGAAACCGGAACATCCTGTGAAAGTAGTGGCTAAAGAGAAAGTCCAACCAAGTGGAACTTATTACTACATGATGTACCTGCTTTCAAAGAATAGAGGAGAAGTGGAAAAGGCATATACCTACATTAAGTTAGCTATGGCTGTTGACCCTAATAACGTCGATTATCTTTTAGAGGCTTCGAGGTTTGCTGTTCATATTGGTAAATTGAAAGAAGCTGAACTCTTTGCAGAAAAGGCATTTGAAATTGATAAGAGTAATTTAGAAGCAATAAAGTTACTTGCAAATCTTTTAGCTGTTGAGAAAAGATTTAAGGAAGCAAAGAGCATGTTTGAGCGAGCACTTTCAATAAAGAAGGATAGGGATGTTTACCTTCTTTATGCCAATTTATTAATTAACTTGAAGGAATATGAAAAGGCTGAGAACGTTCTCAAGGAGATGTTAAAAACTTTTGTGGATCCTTTTGGCTATTACCTTCTTGCGCAAGTTTATCTGATTGAGAAGAGATATCCTGAAGCCTTTGATAATTTGAAGAGGGCTATTGAATTAAATCCTAACTTTAATAGTGCATATGTACTTTTAGGAAAACTATACGTTGAAAGCAAGGATTATACAAGTGCAGAGCAAGTTTTGAAGAAGGTTTTAGAGAACAATCCTGACAACCCTTATGCGTTAAGTCAACTTGCAAAGGTTTATATACTTGAGGGTAAGACAAATGAAGCAGTTGAGGTTCTTAATAAGATAGTTAAGGTAGAGCCTTATCATTTAAAATTTCTTTCGGAAGTTGCTGCTCAGCTTTTTGAACTTAAACAGTATAAGAAAGTAATTCCTGTAATAAAGAGGATAACAAAGTTAAATCCGGATAATCCAAACGTTTATTTCATGCTTGGTCTGGCGTATGAACTATCTGGAAATTTTGAGGAAGCGAAAAAGTCCTACGAGAAGTCCCTTGATATTTATCCTGAAAACCCTACTGTATTGTATAGGTTAGCTCAGCTCCTCTATAAGGAGAAAAGATATGAGGAGTCCAAAGCATACTTTGAGAGGTTGTGGCAATTAACCAATAAGCCTGAGTTTTTAATTAGAGTTGCCCTTATTGAACATAAACTTGGAAATGTGAAGGCTGGATATCAACTCTTGAAGGAAGCTTCGGAAAAATACTATCCAGAAAATTCTGAAGTATTCTTTTATCTGGGATACTTTGCTGATAAAGTTGGAGACACTCAACAGGTAATTAAGGCTTTAAGAAGATCAATAGAGCTGAATCCCAAAAATCCAGATGCTTTAAACTATCTTGCTTACTTTTATGCAAACAATGGAATAAATCTAAGAGAAGCAAAGAGCTTAGTTGAAAAAGCCCTGAAGATGGTTCCGGGAAATCCTGCTTTCCTGGACACTCTTGGATGGATTCTCTTTAAGATGGGAAAGTACAAAGAAGCTTGTAAGTACTTAAAGAAAGCTTTAAGTAAAATGAAAGGTGATCCTGTTATAAGTGAGCATTACGGTGAGTGCCTTTACAAAATGGGGAAGTTTAAGGAAGCCTCAAAATACTTGAAAAAATCTCTTGAAGGGATTAAGAGGAATCCTTCAATTTTGGAAGACGAGAAAGGGCTTGACAAAAGAGCAAGGGAAATTTTAAAGAAAATGGGGGAGAGTTATGAATAATGCAATGTTCTTATGGGGATTTATAGCCTTTTTAATCATAGGACTTCCAACTATAACCGGGTTGATGAGGGTTAATGCAGCTTTGAAGTTTATAGAAAGCGGAAAGGATAAGTTTTCCCCTCTTGCTGTTATAAAACAGGGAGGTTTTGCCTATGCTCTGACATTCAGCTTCAAAATTAGCTTTTTAAGTGCCGTCATTCTCGATTATGTCGAATATGTTAAACAAACTTATTTTATAGTGTCTCTGTATATTTTCTTTATAGTTATAAATTTTGTTGTTCAGAATTCAGGGAAGCAGTTCCTTGCCCTTGCAAATAACCTATCAAGTGCTTTCTTTGGAGCAACGTTAATTGCTATAGTCATTTTTGTTCTCAACTTCACTATTCAGAGAAAACTTAAAAGGATTATACCCTCTGAAATTGAAAATCTGAGAAAAGGGAAAATCTCTGCTGCTTTGAAGAAGTTTGATCAAACTGGATAGTTACCTTGTGGGAGCAGGTTCGCTATCAACCGTATACCACCCTTCTTTCACGTGAATAACCTTACCATCTTTTGTCCTGACATCGTACTCAGTGTTAGCGTTCACAGTATGTCTGTGTTGGGAGTCATCTCCAAGTACGTATCCGAGTATCCCTCCAGCAATTGCCCCGTAAATGGCTGCATCTTTTGCACTTGCTTTATAGGTTTTATGGGTTGCTGCTCCTATGGCTGCGCCACCAAGAGCTCCAAGCATAGCGGCATCCGTTTTTGAAAGGTTTGTTGAAGTTCCACATCCGGCTAACATAAACAGTGCTGAACTTAAGCTAATAATTAATTTTTTCATCATACCTCCTTAATTGTCTTTTATATTCATCAATTATCATCCTTCTAATATGAAGATAGAGATCTTTG
>CAZJFY010000037.1:0-8097 GCA_964545225.1 uncultured bacterium
TTGCTCAGCTCATATTCAAGGTTCGCTTTTTCAGATTCAAGGGATGAAATTTGATCATTGAGATTTCCGATGCTGCTTTGAAGCTCCTCTTTTCTTGACATGCAGTTCTCAAGTTCAGCCTTCATCTCTTCATTTTCTTTTATAAGTTTCCTGTACTTAACAGGAAGTGTATCTTTTTTGGTCGTTGCTTCCATTAGTATTTTTCCACACCCGCCATAGGCTGGAATAGACAACCCTGACAGGATGATTGCTGAAGCAAGTAATATAAACTTGTTCATAACTTCCTCCCCACATTTAAACTTTAAAATTATTATTTAAAATTCTTATGGCTTTGTCAACATGAATTATATCAATTATCTTCAGCTTCCGTAACTTTCAGGTGAAGTTCTGAAAGTTGTTGTTCTCTTACGGTGTCCGGAGCTTCTGTCAAAAGGCATTGTCCCCTTTGGGTTTTTGGAAATGGGATAACATCCCTTATTGTTTCCTCGTTTAACATGATTGCACAAAGTCTATCAAGTCCAAATGCCATTCCTCCGTGAGGAGGTGCTCCGTACTTCAAAGCCTCTATCAGGAAACCAAATCTTTCCCTCGCTTCCTCTTCTGAGAGACCAATGACTTTGAAAATTTTCTCCTGAATATCAGGTCTGTGGATACGAATACTTCCGCCTCCAATCTCCACGCCATTGAGAACCATATCGTAAGCTCTTGCTCTTACACTTGCGGGATCAGACTCTAACTTTTCAATGTCCTCTTCCCTGGGGCTTGTAAAAGGATGGTGAAGAGTCTCCCACCTATCTTCATCTTCATTCCACTCAAACATGGGGAAATTGACAATCCATAGTATTTTGACTTCATTTTCATCAATGAGATCTGCAAGTTTTGCGAGCTTTAACCTTAAGTTTGAAAGTGAGTGGTTAACGACTTCAGGAGTATCTGCTACAAAGAAGATAATGTCTCCAACTTTTGCTTCGACCCTTCCCAGAATAGCGTTCATTTCTCCTTCTGAGAAGAACTTAACAATTGGGGATTGAAGTCCGCTTTCGGTAACCTTAATCCATGCAAGACCTTTTGCTCCGTATATTCCAACAAATTTTGTTAGATCATCTATCTCTTTCCTTGAGAGAAAAGCCCCGCCCTTGAAGTTGATAGCTTTGACAATTCCTCCATTCTCAACAACGCTTCTGAATACTTTGAAGCTACAGTTTGAAGCAATATCTGTAATGTTTTTTAATTCAAGTTCAAATCTTATATCGGGTCTATCTGTTCCGTACCTTTCCATAGCTTCGTCGTAGTCCATTACAAGTATAGGACTTTCAATTTCTATACCTTTAAGATTTCTAAAGAGTTCAATTATTAACCTTTCAGCAAAATCCATAACATCTCTTTCTTTGACGAATGACATTTCAAAGTCTATTTGTGTAAATTCTGGCTGCCTATCAGCTCTTAGGTCTTCATCCCTTAAACACCTTGCTATTTGGAAATACCTGTCTATTCCGGATATCATGAGGATTTGTTTGAAGAGCTGGGGCGACTGTGGAAGTGCATAAAATTTTCCAGGATAAATTCTGCTTGGGACCAGAAAATCCCTTGCTCCTTCAGGAGTACTCTTTGTTAATAGAGGTGTTTCTACCTCTATAAATCCTTCACTTGAAAAAACGTTTCTCGTTATTTCATACATCCTGTGCCTGAAAATGATATTTCGCATCATTTTCTTTCTTCTTAAATCAAGGTACCTGTACTTCAATCTTAGTTCTTCGCTTACGTTGACGTCATCTTCAATGGGAAATGGTAAGGGGAGAGACCTGTTCAGGATTTTCAGTTCCTTAGCGTATACCTCTATTTCTCCGGTTCTGAGTTTTGGATTTTCAGTTCCTTCAGGCCTTCTCCTGACTTCACCAACTATCGCTATAACAAATTCATCCCTTAGCTTTTTTGCCTTTTCAACGAGTTCTTCACTTATTTCTGGACTAAAAACGATTTGAACTTTACCGCTTCTATCCCTTAAGTCAACAAAAACAACTCCTCCATGATCTCTCGTTGAATCAACCCATCCGGATAGTCTAACAGTAGAGCCTATATCCTTTGCACTGAGTTCTGCACAGTAACCTGTTCTCGTAAATTCTCCAAGATGCTCAAGCATTTCTAACTCCATTTGTGGTATTTCCTGAAAAGCGAACCGTATTATATTACATATTAACCAAAGGAGGGACTATGGAAAAGACAATTCTCTTTGGCGGATTAACACCGCTTCACGAAAAGTTAATGAAAGCTGCAGTTGAAAGCCTTGGTTTTAAAGCCCATTTTCTTCCTACTCCGGATAACGAATCCCTTGCTATTGGTAAGGAATACTGCAATAGGGGAATGTGCAATCCAACGTATTACACCGTAGGCAATCTGCTGAAGTTTTTAAAGCAAGAAAGTGAAAGGGGGGTTCCCGTTGAAGAGAAATACGTTTTTGTTACGATTGGAGCTTGTGGTCCTTGCAGATTTGGAATGTATGAGATGGAGTACAGACATGCTTTAAGAGAAGCTGGCTTTGAGAACTTTACAGTTTCCATTCTTAACCAGGATACCCTATCTTCTGAAGGTATTCTTGAACTTACCCCCTCTCTAATCTGGAGACTTGTTAAGGCTGTGTGGATTGCTGATATTCTAAGGGATATCTCCTATCAGATAAGGCCGTATGAAGTTAAAAGAGGTGAAACAGATAAAGTAACGCAGGAAGCATTAAATCTTGTTTATCAGGTTCTTAAGAGAAATGGATCTGTTTATGAACTCTTTAAGACATTGAGAAGAGTTAATGAGTTGTATAGAAAGATTGAAGTTGATTTTACAAGGGTTAAACCTGTTGTGAGCGTTATCGGCGAATTTTGGGCACATACAACTGAAGGTGATGGGAACTACAATGTTCATAGATGGCTTGAGAATGAAGGTGCAGAAGTAAAACCTGAGTCCATTGCAGGATGGATAGATTATCAACTGTTTATGGAAAGAGAAAAACTAATTCTTAGTATGAAATCGAAAGGAATTTCAAGTTCAGATCTTAAGAAACTTTTTGCTGTTAATGCAATGGCCATTACCTTCAGAAAGCTCTACGACTTTTTCAGACTTGCCTTATCTGGAAAGCCGAGACTTTTGCCGTCTCAGAAACTTTTAAAGAGGCTTGCTGAGGGTTACTTTGATCATTTTGTTGTTGGGGGGGAAGGTCACCTTGAAGTTGCCAAGCATATTTACAACGTTAAGTTCAAGAAGGCGCATATGGTTCTTGCAGTGAAACCTTTTGGCTGTATGCCTTCTACCCAGAGCGATGGTGCACAAACAAAAGTCCTTTCAGATTACCCGGAAACCATTTTCATCTCTATAGAGACGTCAGGTGATGGAGAAGTTAACGTCAAGAGCAGGATTCAAATGAAACTGTTTGAGGCAAAAAAATCAGCAGTTGAAGAGCTTGAAAATGCTCTTGAAAGATATGGTATTGACAGAGATAGCTTCTTTAACTTTGCTAAAAGTGAAACCTCTTTGAGAAATCCTTTCGTAAAGCTTTCTTCCCAGGGAATATCAACTGCTGTTAGGTTTTTGAACGCAAATCATAAAAAAATATTAGCCTATAAAGAGGAACAGTTAAAGGATGGATTATCTGTTTATTGAAAAGTGTGTTGACGATCTTAGTAAACTCTTATTGAAAAGGAGATTTCAGGAAGCGGGGTTTAATGGTTCTAATTTTTCCCTTTCATTTGGTAAGTTAAACGTTGAGTTTGTACTTTCCAATCCTAACGCCATTTACCTTTCTAAATCATCCTATAGCAGTGAAGCTTTTAAGAGGTTAAAAGGTGCATTTTTAAAGTCTGTATCAACTGTAAACAGGGATAGGGTCATTAAGTTTGAGCTTTTGAAAATTCTGCTTTCTGGAAAGACTAAAACGTTTTACATTTTCATAGAGCTAACAGGAAAAGATGCAAATGTGATATTGACAGATGAGGAAGGGAAAATTTTAGAGGTATTCAGGGAGTTTGAAGGTAGTTATAGATCGATCAAGAGGGGAGTTACCTACATTCCTCCTCCCATGGAAAAGAAAGAATTTAGTGAAATTGACTTTGGGAAAGTCACTTCTGAAGGTATAAAGACCCGCCTCTATAAGTTTGTAAGAGGTATTTCCCCCTTAAATTCAAGGGAAATTTCGCTGATTTTCGAACAAACCTCAGATCTTAATAAGGCTTTTAGCTTTTTTATGGATAAGCATGTTAGTTCTAATAGCGCATACCTCTATTTTGAAAATGGGAAGCCCTTTGCTATGACTACGTTTGCTTATGAGTCTTTAAAGCATTTTAATTGTGAGGTCTTCTCTGGAGAAACACCTTTCCTTAACTGCTGGAGGAGGTTTGCAGAACTTAAAGAGCAGGAAAAGCTCTTTCAGGAGAAGAGGAAACTTTTAGAGCGTTTGAAAAGTATAGAGAAACGTTTACAGGAAGAAATTGAAAGCTTTAAAGATGTTGAAAGTCTTTTAAAGGAGGCTGAAGAGAAGAGATGGAAGGGAGAACTCTTAAAGTATAGTAGTCACTTGATAAGAGGGGGAATGTCAACAGTAAAAGTTAAGGATTTTCAAACAGGAAACGTTGTAGAAGTTGAGATAGATTCTTCCCTTTCGCCCAAAGAAAATGTTGAAAAGCTGTTTAAGCTTTACAGAAGACTTAAAAGGAAAGCTGAACTATCAAGGTACAATCTATCGCGCATCACTAATAGACTTGATTTTATAAGGTTTCTTATGGAGAGGGTGGAAAAGGCAACCTCCTTTGAAGAGCTGGAGCAGGTACGTTCAATGGTTGTTAAAGGTAAAGTGAAAAATGGTGAGGAGAAAAAAACTTTTAGGAAGTATAAGCTTTCATCAGGGCGTGAAATAGTTATTGGAAGAAACAACTTTGAAAATGAGTTTATTTCGATGAAATTGGCAAATCCGTGGGATATGTGGTTTCATGCAAAAGAGATGGCAGGTTCCCACGTTGTTTTAAGGCTAAACAAAAATGAAAAACCCGAAGATAGAGATATTGTTGAGGCAGCCTCAGCAGCAGCCTACTTTAGTAAAGGAAGGGATTCAGGAAAGGTTATAGTTGATTACACGTTGGCAAAGTATCTGAGGAAACCTAAAGGAACTCCTCCGGGATTCGTTACATATAAGAATGAAAAATCAATAGTCGTTTCACCTTCAGATTTTAATCCCAAAATTTGACCGTTCAGCCTTGACAACGGTTGACGGTGTTCTATATTTCTCTACCAGAAATTAGCACTCACTTGTGGTGAGTGCTAAAAATAAACGAAAGGAGGGTAGAGATGAAGATAAAACCACTCTACGACAGGGTTGTTGTGAAGAAAACTGAGGTTGAACAAAAAACAGCTGGGGGAATTATCCTTCCTGACACAGCAAAAGAGGAATCACAAATTGGGGAGGTTGTAGCAGTAGGAGAGGGAAGGTTACTTGAAAATGGTGAGGTAAGACCTCTCAAAGTTAAAGAAGGTGACAAAGTTCTCTACAGCAAGTATGCAGGGAATGAAGTTGAGCTTGACGGTGAAAAGTACCTGATTATCAGGGAAGAAGATATTCTTGCAGTTATTGAAGAATAACTAAAAACTTAATGGGAGGTTTAGCCATGGCAGGAAAGGAAATAAAGTTCTCTGATGAGGCAAGACAGAAGATAAAGCACGGTGTTGACAAGCTTGCTGATGCAGTTAAAGCCACAATGGGACCTGGTGGTAGAAACGTTGTAATTGAGAGGAAGTTTGGCTCTCCGCTTGTTACAAAGGACGGTGTTACAGTTGCTAAGGAGATTGAGCTTCAGGATGCAATTGAGAACATCGGTGCCCAGCTTGTGAAAGAGGTTGCTCAGAAGACAGCGGACAAAGCTGGTGATGGTACAACCACAGCAACAATACTTGCTCAGGCAATATTCCATAATGGTTTGAGGTTTGTTACAGCAGGAGCAAATGCTATTGAAATAAAGAGGGGTATTGACACTGCAACAGAGGCCATTGTTGAAGAACTTAAGAAAATTTCAAAACCTGTAGAAACCAAGGAGCAGATTGCTCAGGTTGCAACCATATCTTCAAACTACGATAGAGAAGTTGGAGACTTAATAGCTGAAGCAATGGATAAGGTTGGTAAGGAAGGTGTTATAACCGTTGAAGAGGCTAAGGGTCTTGAAACGACCCTTGAACTTGTTGAGGGTATGCAGTTTGATAGGGGGTATCTATCTCCTTACTTCGTAACTGACCCTGATAAGATGGAAGCTGTTCTTGAAAACCCTTACATACTAATTTACGGTAAAAAGATTTCTAACGTAAGGGAACTTCTTCCTGTATTAGAAGCCGTTGCAAGGGAAGGAAGGCCTCTACTCATAATTGCTGAAGATGTTGAAGGTGAAGCTCTTGCAACACTCGTTGTAAACAAGCTTCGTGGAACTCTCAACGTGTGTGCTGTAAAAGCACCTGGATTTGGTGAGAGAAGAAAAGCTATGCTTCAGGATATTGCAATTCTCACCGGTGGAACGGCCATTCTTGAAGACCTTGGAATTAAGCTTGAGCATGTGAAACTCGATATGCTTGGTCAGTCCGATAAGGTTGTTGTTGATAAGGAACATACAACAATCATTGGTGGTAAAGGTAAGGCTGAGGATATTGAGGGAAGAATTAAGCAGATTAAAGCTGAGCTTGAAAAAGCAACTTCAGAATACGATAAGGAAAAACTCCAGGAAAGACTTGCCAAGCTTGCTGGTGGTGTAGCTATCATCAAGGTTGGTGCTGCTACTGAAGCCGAGCTTAAGGAAAAGAAAGCACGTGTTGAGGACGCTCTTCACGCTACAAGGGCAGCGGTTGAAGAAGGTATAGTTCCCGGCGGTGGCGTTGCTCTTCTTGCATCCGCAAGGGTTCTTAAAGATGTTAAGGAAAAGGTTGATACTATAGACAAGAAACACGGTGTTGAAATCGTGGAGAAAGCTGTTGAGGTATGTTTGAGGCAGATTGCTGATAACGCTGGTTACGCAGGAGAGGTTGTTGTAGAGAAAGTAAAAGGGCTGATAAAGGAGAAGGGAGTAGAATGGGGATTCAATGCAAGGAAGGGTGAATACGAGAACCTTGTTGAAGCTGGTGTTATAGACCCAACAAAGGTTGAAAGAGTTGCTATTCAGAATGCTGCTTCAGTTGCAGGTCTCCTTCTCACAACAGAGGCAACTGTGACAGAAATTCCGGAAAAAGAAGAGAAGTCAATGCCTCCAATGCCTGAGTACTAAAAAGAATTTTCTTACTAAAAAGCGGGGCTTTTTGCCCCGCTTTTTTATTTTAATCTATAGAAGATGTCTATGAAAAAGTTATTCCTTATAGAGCAAAGCCTCTTGACTTCTTACTGATAATTGTTATCATTTGCAATAAGAAAACAATTGCAGGAGGAGAGTATGGCACTGACAGGACAAAAGGCGCCGGATTTCAGCTTAAACGCTTACGACCCGGTAAAAAAGGATTACACAACGGTGAAGCTTTCAGATTACACCGGTAAGTTTCTTGTTCTCTGCTTCTACCCGGCAGATTTCACGTTTGTCTGTCCAACAGAGATTGCAGCGGTTAACTCACAGATTGAGAAAATAAGGGAGCTTGGAGCTGAAGTTCTTGCTGTTTCAACCGACACCCATTTTAGCCATCAGCTTTTCTGTGAGGTTGAGCCGCTTCTTAAGGATTTAAAGTTTCCACTTGCTGCTGATCCAACAGGAGAGACTGCTAAAAACTACGGCGTCTACATTGAGGATGCTGGAATTGCAAGAAGAGGAAGGTTTATCATAAATCCTGATGGTCTTGTTGTTGCTGAGGAGGTTCTCAATCCTCCAGTTGGAAGGAACGTTAAAGAGCTTTTAAGACAGCTTGCAGCCTGGAAGTATGTTTATGAGCATCCAGATGAGGCGTGTCCAGCGAACTGGAAACCCGGAAAGAAAACGCTCAAGCCTGGCCCGGACATTGCCGGTAAGGTTGGAACAGTTGTTACAATTGACGAACTTCTTGCTGACTAATTTGGGGGCTTTGCCCCCTTATTTTTCATGTAATTCCGATTTAATGGCAGAT